>NZ_JBHWJY010000036.1:1644-78325 GCF_042731135.1 Streptomyces sp. NPDC059874 | reverse complement strand
CTCACCCTGACCGCGGCCATCTGGCACAACCGGCAGACGGGAACACCCACCACCCGCTCACTGATCGCCTACGACCACTGACCCGAGCACTTTGGGCTTACTCGTCTAGTCGACGGCGGCGGCCGGCTCGCTGTCGTAACGCCCGTCCAGCTTCGCCACCAGGCCGGTGACCTGGCGCGCGATGTCCGGAGCGGTCAGTCCGATCTCCGCCATGACCTCCTTGCGGGAGGCGTGGTCGAGGAAGCGCTGCGGAATGCCGAAGTCGCGCAGCGGTACGTCGACCCCCGCGTCCCGCAGGGCCTGGGCCACGGCGGAGCCCACGCCGCCGGCGCGGCTGTTGTCCTCGACGGTGACGACCACGCGGTGACGGTCGGCGAGCGGGGCCAGGGCCTCGTCCACCGGCTTGACCCAGCGGGGGTCCACGACGGTCGTGGAGATGCCCTGCTTGTCCAGCAGGTCGGCGATCTCCAGGCACATCGGGGCGAGCGCGCCGACCGAGACGAGCAGTACGTCCGGACGGGTGACCTCGGCGGCCGGCGTGCGCAGCACGTCCATGCCGCCGACCCTGCCGACGGCCGGGACGGCCGGACCGACGACGCCCTTGGAGAAGCGCACCACGGTCGGCGCGTCCTTCACCAGGACGGCCTCGTTCAGCTGGGCGCGCAGTTGCTCGGCGTCGCGCGGGGCGGCGAGCCGCAGGCCCGGGACGACCTGGAGGATGGACATGTCCCACATGCCGTTGTGGGAGGCGCCGTCGGTGCCGGTGACACCGGCCCGGTCCAGGACGAAGGTGACCCCGCACTTGTGCAGGGCCACGTCCATCAGGACCTGGTCGAAGGCGCGGTTGAGGAAGGTGGCGTACACCGCGAACACCGGGTGGGCGCCGCCGGTCGCCAGGCCCGCCGCCGACGTGGCACCGTGCTGCTCGGCGATGCCGACGTCGAAGATGCGGTCCGGATAGGCGTCCGCGAACTTCTTCAGGCCGACGGGCTGGAGCATGGCCGCGGTGATCGCGACGATGTCCTTGCGCTCCTTGCCGAGCCTGACCATCTCGTCGGCGAAGACGGAGGTCCAGCTGGCGGCGTCGGTGGAGACCGGCAGGCCGGTGTCCGGGTGGATGACGCCGACCGCGTGGAATCGGTCCGCCTCGTCTTGGACGGCCGGCTCGTAGCCCCGGCCCTTCTGGGTCAGGCAGTGCACGATGACCGGGCCGCTGAAGCGCTTGGCGCGCTGCAGGGCGGACTCCAGTGCCTCGATGTCGTGGCCGTCGATGGGGCCGATGTACTTCAGCCCCAGGTCCTCGAACATGCCCTGCGGGGCGATGAAGTCCTTGAGGCCCTTCTTGGCGCCGTGCAGGGTCTCGTAGAGCGGCTTGCCCACGACCGGGGTCCGCTCCAGGAGGTCCTTGCCGCGCGCCAGGAAGCGCTCGTAGCCGTCCGTGGTGCGCAGGGTCGCCAGGTGGTTCGCGAGGCCGCCGATGGTGGGGCCGTACGAACGCTCGTTGTCGTTGACCACGATGACGAGGGGGCGGTCCTTGGCGGCGGCGATGTTGTTCAGCGCCTCCCAGGCCATGCCGCCGGTCAGCGCGCCGTCGCCGATGACGGCGGCGACGTGGTGGTCCTCGCGGCCGAGCACCTCGTTGGCCTTGGCGATGCCGTCGGCCCAGCCGAGCACGGTGGAGGCGTGCGAGTTCTCGATCACGTCGTGGTCGGACTCGGCGCGCGAGGGGTAGCCGGACAGGCCCCCCTTGGCTCGCAGGTTGCCGAAGTCCTGGCGGCCCGTGAGCAGCTTGTGGACGTAGGCCTGGTGGCCGGTGTCGAAGAGGACCTTGTCCTTGGGCGAGTCGAAGACCCGGTGCAGGGCGATCGTCAGTTCGACCACCCCGAGGTTGGGGCCGAGGTGCCCGCCGGTCTTGGAGACGGCGTCGACGAGGAAGGACCTGATCTCGGCGGCGAGCTGGTCGAGCTCCTCCTGGCTGAGCCGGTCCAGATCGCGCGGTCCCTTGATGCGGGTCAGCAGCACCCGTGCCTCCTTGCAGTTGCTTGCTGGTCTGTCGAGTCTAATGTTCCGCTCGCGGATGCGGTCATCGGGCCGTCCCGTCCGAGTCACACCCTTCTCATACATGGACGCACCGGCGCGAGGTCACACCTCACATACGGGCGTATACCCGCACAGGCGTACGCGCATATGTACGCACAGATGCCCGGCGCCACACGAGGTGGCACCGGGCACGAGCTGTCGAACGGGCCGACGGGTTGTCCGTCAGGCGCGTCCGGCCGTCTTCTGCGTCTTACGGGTGATCGAGTCGATCACCACGGTCGCCAGCAGTACCGCACCGGTGATCATGTACTGGATCGGAGTGGCGATGCCCTCCAGGGCCAGACCGTACTGGATCGAGGTGATGACCATGACGCCGAGGAGGGCGTTCCAGGTCCGGCCCCGGCCGCCGAAGAGGCTGGTGCCGCCGATGACGGCCGCCGCGATCACGTTCATCAGCAGGTCGCCGGCGCCGGCGCTCTGGTTGGCCGCCGCGATCTTCGAGGCCCAGAAGAGCCCGCCGATGGCGGCGAAGGTGCCGGCGATCGCGAAGACCGAGATGCGGACGGCGGTGACGTTGATGCCCGCGCGGCGGGAGGCCTCGACGCTGCCGCCGAGTGCGAAAACGTTTCGCCCGAAGGTGGTTCGGCGCAGGACGAAGTCCGTACCGACCAGGGCCAGTACGAACAGCACCACCGCGAGCGGCAGGCCCTTGTACTGGTTGAACACGAGCGCGGGGCCGAAGGTGAACACCGCGAGCAGGCCGGTGCGCAGCAGCACCTCGCCGATCGGCCGGGAGGGGACCCCGGCCGCCTCGCGGCGCCGCGCGTCGAAGAAGGTGGCGAGGAAGTACCCGACCACCGCGACGGCGGCCAGCCCGTAGCCGACGGCCACGTCCGAGAAGAAGTACGTGGTCAGCTGCCCGACCACGCCCTCGGAGTCGAGGTTGATCGTGCCGTTGCTGCCGAGGATCTGCAGCATCGCGCCGGACCAGAAGAGCAGGCCCGAAAGGGTGACCGCGAAGGCCGGGGCGCCGATCTTGGCGAAGAAGAAGCCGTGGATGGAGCCGATCAGGGCGCCGCCCGCGACGGCAGCGAGGATCGCCAGCCATTCGTTCACGCCGTTGGTGACGGCGAGGACGGCCACGATCGCGCCCGAGACGCCGCTGACCGAGCCGACCGAGAGGTCGATCTCGCCGAGCAGCAGCACGAAGATGATGCCGACGGCCATCATGCCGGTGGCGACCATCGTGATCGCGATGTTGGTGAGGTTCTCCGGGGCGAGGAAGTTCGAGTTCAGGCCCTGGAAGATCGACCAGATGATGATCAGACCGAGGACGACGGGTACGGAGCCCAGGTCGCCGGCCTTCAACTTGCGGCCGAACTCGGTCACGTAGCCGCCGAAGCCCTGCTCGCGCACCAGCAGGCGGGGGTCCACCGCGGGGATGGCGTCCGCCGGGGCGGCGGGGTTGGCCAGGTCCGCCACCGCTTCGACGTGCGCGTGGTGCTTGTCGGTGGCTGGGTTCTCGGTGCTCACTTGCCGGCCTCCCCGGTGCGGGCCGCCCGGCGGGTCACGGCGTTGTCCGTGGCTCCGGTGATGGCGGAGATGATCTCTTCCTGCGAGGTCTCGGCGACCTTGAAGACGCCGTTGTTGCGGCCCAGCCGCAGGACCGCCACCTTGTCGGCGACGGCCTTCACATCGGCCATGTTGTGGCTGATGAGGATGACGGCGTGACCACGCTCGCGCAGCCGCTCCACCAGGTCGAGGACCTGTGCGGTCTGCTCGACGCCGAGGGCGGCGGTCGGCTCGTCGAGGATGACGAGCTTCGGCTCGCCCAGCATGGAGCGGGCGATCGCCACGGTCTGGCGCTGACCGCCGGAGAGCGAGGCGATGGGGATCCGGACACTGGGGATCCGGATGGACAGGGTGGTGAGGAGTTCGCGGGCGCGGCGCTCCATCTCCACCTCGTCGAGGATGCCGCGGCGCTTGAGCTCGCGGCCGAGGAAGAGGTTGCCGACGACGTCGATGTTGTCGCACAGCGCCAGGTCCTGGTAGACCGTCGCGATGCCGAGGTTCTGGGCGTCGTGCGGCTTGCCTATGGAAACCGGGCGACCCTCCCACTCGATGACTCCGTCGTCGATCGGGTGCACGCCGGCGATCGTCTTGACCAGCGTGGACTTGCCGGCGCCGTTGTCGCCGACCAGGGCGACCACCTCACCGGAGTGGATCTCGAGTTCTACGTCGGTCAGGGCCTGAACGGCGCCGAACCGCTTCGAGACCCCTCGCAACGCCAGCACGGGCGCAGCGGACACATGAACCATCTCCTTCGCCGCCTGACCGGCGGGGATGTCGTGCAAAAGAGCAGGAGCGGGGTGAACGGGGGAATGGGGGGATGTCCGGCGCCCCGTGCATGGCGGGGGAGAAGGCGCGGAGCGCCGGACAAGCAGGGGGCCGGCTCCCGCAAGGGAGCTGTGCCTCTCGGGGGAGCTGCCTTACTTCAGGCCGAGGGTGGCGCAGGCGGCCGCGTACTTCTCGGTGCAGATCTCGTCGGCCGTGTAGACGCCGTCCTTGATGACGGTGTCCTTGATGTTGTTCTTGGTGAGCGAGACGACCGGGATCAGCACGGACGGGACGCCCTTGGTGGTCGGGCTGTCGACCGTGGAGGTGGTGACTCCGGTGACCTTCTCGCCCTTGGCGAGGGCGACGGCCATCTTCGCGGCGGCCTCGGCCTCGGGGGCGTACGGCTTGTAGACGCTCATGAACTGCTCGCCCGCCACGATCCGCTGCACACCGGCGAGTTCGGCGTCCTGGCCGGTGACCGGGGGCAGCGGGGAGAGACCGGCGGCCTTGAGGGCGGTGATGATGCCGCCGGCCATGCCGTCGTTGGCGGAGTAGACGCCGATGACCTTGTCCTTGCCGAGCGCCGAGAGCGCGCCCGCCATGTTGGTGTTGGCGTTCTCCGGCTTCCACTCGACGGTGTCGTACTCCTTGCCGATGTTCACCTTGCCGTCGAGGACGGAGTGCGCGCCCTGCTTGAAGAGCTTGGCGTTCGGGTCGGTGACGGAGCCGTTCATCATGACGATCTGGCCGTCCTTGGCCTTGTCGCCCAGCGCCTCCAGCAGCGCCTTGCCCTGGACCTTGCCGACCTCTTCGTTGTCGAAGGAGGTGTAGGCGTCGATCGGGCCCTCGGCCAGACGGTCGTAGGCGACGACCGGGATGCCGGCGTCCTTGGCCTTCTTGACCGAGCCGGCGATGGCCTTGGAGTCCACGGCGTCGACGATCAGGACGTTCACCTTGTTGGTGATCATCGTGTCGACCTGGGAGTTCTGCGTGGTCGCGTCCTGCTTGGCGTTGGCGTAGACGACCTCGCCCTTGCCGCCGGTCAGTTCCTTGACCGTCTTCTCGATGAGCGGCTTGTCGAACTTCTCGTAGCGCGCGGTCTGGTTCTCCGGCAGGAGCAGACCGACCTTGATCGCGTCGCCGGCCGCTGCGCCGGTCTCCTTGGTCTTGTCGCCGGCCTCCTTGGCGCTGCCACAGGCGGCGAGGGAGACGGCCATGGCACCGGCGGCGACGGCTACAGCGGTTCTGCGCATACGCGTGTTCATTACTTGAACCTCCCTGACGAGGCCGCAACGCTGCGGCCGAGGTGGATGTGAGTCAACCCCGGCCGCGTTTTGCCGTCAAGGAGTGAATCCTTAACGAGATGACAACGGTGCCATCCGTTATCTACCTGAAGACAAGACGGCGGGAGTTCGCACTCCACTTCCATGGTCCGACAAAAGCGTCGAATCGCCCATCTCGCTGAGTACGAGGGCCAGCGCGCCCAGCACCTCCGCGCGGCCGCCCAGGGAGCCCGTGAGCACGGACAACTGCCGCGCGGCGCTCGGAATCGCGTACCTCCCCACGGATTCACGTATGGGGGCCAGGACGAGTTCACCCGCGTCGGCCAGCGAGCCGCCCAGCACCACCCGGCTGGGGTTCAGGAGGTTGCACAGACTGGCCACGCCGCTGCCGATGTGGCGGCCCACGTCCGTGATCACGCGGCGGCAGCCCGGGTCCCCGCCGCGGGCCAGCTCGACCACCCGCTCCATCGTCAACTCCGGTCCGTGCGTGCCCTGGAGGAGCGGCAGGACGTACCGCGCCGCAGCGAAGGTCTCCAGGCAGCCGCGGTTTCCGCAGCGGCAGACCGGGCCCGATTCGTCGAGCGTGATGTGCCCGATCTCGCCCGCGGTGCCCCCCGGTCCGCGGTAGATCTGACCGTTGATCACCAGTCCGGCACCGACGCCGCTGGCGACCTTGATGTAGGCGAGGTCCTTTACTCCCCGCCCACTCCCCCATACGAGTTCACCGAGGGCCCCGAGGTTCGCGTCGTTGTCCACGTACACCGGGACCCCGAGGCGGCGCGCGAGCTCCTCGCGGGGGTTGATGCCCGCCCAGCCCGGCAGGATCGCGGTCGAGCCCAGGGTCCCGGACTCCACGTCGATCGGACCGGGGACGCCGAGCCCGACGCCGATGACCTTCTCCAGGCCGACGCCTATGTCCGCGATCAGCCTCCCGACCAGCGATTCCGCCAGGTCGAAGCCGTCCGCCCAGGAGGCGTCGACGTCCAGCGGCTCGGCCTTCTCGGCCAGCACCTGGTGGGCGAGGTTGCCGACCGCCACCCGCAGGTGGGTGTGGCCGAAGTCGACGCCGATGACGATCCCCGCGTCGCCGCTGAGCGAGACGCTGCGCGCCCGGCGGCCGCCGGCCGAGGTGTCGGTGACCTCGACGGTCCCGCCGTCCTTGAGTTCCCGGACGATGTTGGAGACCGTGGCCGCCGACAGTCCGGTGGTGCGGGCGATCTCCGCCTGGGTCAGCGAACCCGAGAGTCGCACCGCCCGCACGACCCGTTCGAGATTCGCGCGATGCAGCGAGGACTGCGATCCGGGAGTCTGCACGACTCATCCACTCCTGCCCATAAGCGACGCCAGCGTCGCCCCCCGGCCGGGAATCGTCGCGGCTTCGCGCCCCGAGACCCCGGCGTCTCTCCAACTTGTGAACCTTAAGTCGAGCCTTTGCGCATCGGCACGTCAAGAGGCTGACCCAGCACGAAACGGCCCCTACTGGCCAAAAGGGGGAGAGAACCGGCCGCCGTGATCGTGTTACGGTCGCTGAGGCGTCGGTCCTCTGCGGCTCTTCCGGCCGGACCGGACGCCTGGTACTGACGGCGCTATGCGAGGAGGTGTTCGGGATGAGTCCCGATCGAAGTCCTCGCTGCGCTCGCGTCCGCTGACCCGTTGATCAGCTGACCCTTCCATGAGTGCGCACGGCTGCGGTACACCGCGCTTCCGTGCCTTCAAGTATTCCCTCCGCATGCCCTGACTGTCCTGTCAGGGCACGTTCCCCCGGACTCCGTCCGGGGGTGCCCCCACCATGCCCACCGGCGCTTCCTCCGGCTTCGTGCCGCTCCGCGCCGACCCGTGATCACTCCACGTGACCGCGCGGCTTCGCGCTGCCCGGACGCCGTGGAGGGAGGTATTCGTCATGACCATGCTCACCCCCCGTACCCCGACCAAGCTCGCACCCCCGGGCCGGGCCCGCCGCGAGCGCAAGGCCGCCGAGCTGGAGTCCCGGACCCGGCTCGTCGGCGAGCGCCTCGCCGAGATCAGCGCCCGCCCGGGCGTCCGGGTCCTGCAGTCCGTCGACGCTTCCCCGCGCGGCCTCACCCACGCCGAGGCCACGCTGCGCCTGGAGCGCCACGGGGCCAATGTCGTCGCCCAGGAGCGGGCCCCCCTGTGGTTCGTCCAGCTCGGGAAGGCGTTCTGGAACCCCTTCATCGGCGTCCTGCTCTTCCTGGCCGCCGTCATGTACTGGCAGGACCCGGAGGATCCGGGCGTCGTCATCCTCTCCGTGATGGTGGGGATCAGCGGACTGCTGCGCTTCTGGCAGGAGTACCGCTCGGGTCGCGCCGCCGACGCGCTGAAGAAGCTCGTCACCACCACCTGCGCGGTGCAGCGCCGAGCCGGAACCGGCTCCGGCCCCACCACCTTCGAGGTGCCGATGGACCAGGTGGTCCCCGGTGACGTGGTCAAACTGGCCGCCGGCGACCTGATCCCGGCCGACCTGCGGCTGATCACCTCCAAGGACCTGATGGTCGGCCAGGCCGCCCTGTCCGGCGAGTCCCTGCCGGTCGCCAAGGCCGACACCCGGACCGAGGACCCCGGCCAGGAAGAGACCACCGACCCGGTCGAGGCCGACAACCTCTGTCTGATGGGGACCTCGGTCACCTCCGGCACGGCGACGGGAGTGGTCGTCGCCACCGGCGCCGACACCTACTTCGGCTCGATGGCCGGCTCGCTCCTCGGCGAGCGCCCGCAGACCAACTTCGACAACGGCGTGCGCAAGGTCAGCTTCCTGCTGATCCGCTTCATGCTGGTCACGGTCCCGGTCGTCTTCATGATCAACGGCCTGACCAAGGGCGACTGGGACGAGGCCTTCCTCTTCGGCATCGCCGTCGCGGTCGGGCTGACCCCCGAGATGCTTCCGATGGTCGTCTCCGCCAACCTGGCGCGCGGCGCGGTCGCCATGTCCAAGCGCAAGGTGGTCGTCAAGCGGCTGAACGCGATCCAGAACCTGGGCGCGATGGACGTGCTCTGCACGGACAAGACCGGCACGCTCACCGAGGACCGGATCGTCCTGGACCGCTACCTCGACGTGCACGGCGACGAGGACCACGAGGTCCTGGAGTACGGCTACCTCAACGCGCACTTCCAGACGGGTCTGAAGAACCTGATGGACCAGGCGGTCATCGACCGCGTGGGCGAGGCCGAGGAGGTTGTCGTCGACGCACGGTTCTCGATGGTCGACGAGATCCCCTTCGACTTCGCCCGGCGCCGGATGTCCGTGGTCCTCAACCGGAACAGCCTCGTGGGCGACCTCGGCCGCGCCGAACACGTCATGATCACCAAGGGTGCGGTCGAGGAGGTCCTGGCCCTCTGCACGCACATGACGGACCGCGGCGAGAAGGTCGAGCTGACCGAACAGCTGCGCCGGCGCGTCACCCGGATCGCCGAGGACAACAACCGCCGCGGCCTGCGGGTCCTGGCCGTCGCCACCCGCTCCCTCCACACCCCGCGGGACACCTACACCGTCGCCGACGAGGAGCGGCTGACCCTGGTCGGCTTCCTCGCCTTCCTCGACCCGCCGAAGGCCGACGCCGCCCGGGCCCTTCAGGGCCTGGCCGACAAGGGCATCGCGGTGAAGGTCGTCACCGGCGACAACGACCTCGTGGCCGCCCGGGTCTGCGCCGATGTCGGCATCGACGTCGGGCACGTGGTGCTCGGCACCGAGATCGACGCGCTCGACGATACGGAACTGCGCGCGCGGGCCGCCCGTACGACGGTCTTCGCCAAGGTCAACCCGGTCCAGAAGGCCCGGATCGTACGGGCCCTGCAGGCCGACGGACACACGGTCGGCTTCCTGGGCGACGGCATCAACGACGCGGCCGCGCTGCGCGACGCCGACGTCGGCATCTCGGTGGACACCGCCGTCGACATCGCCAAGGAGTCGGCGGACATCATCCTGCTGGAGAAGGACCTGACCGTCCTGGAGCAGGGCGTGCTCCAGGGCCGGACCACCTTCGGCAACACGATCAAGTACATCAAGATGACGGCGTCGTCGAACTTCGGCAATGTCTTCTCGGTGCTGGTGGCGAGCGCCTTCATCCCCTTCCAGCCGATGCTCGCGATCATGCTGCTGGTCCAGAACCTGGTCTACGACATCGCGCAGCTGGCGACCCCGTGGGACCGGATGGACGAGGAGTACCTCCGCAAGCCCCGCAACTGGGACGCCAAGGGCATCTTCCGCTTCATGGTCACCATCGGCCCCATCAGCTCGATCTTCGACATCGCGATGTTCGTGATCATGTGGAACGTGTTCGCCGCCAACAGCGAGGCGCACCAGGCGCTCTTCCAGTCCGGCTGGTTCATCGAGGGCCTGCTCTCGCAGACCCTGATCGTCCACATGATCCGTACCCGGAAGATCCCCTTCATCCGGTCCCGCGCCTCCTGGCCGGTGATGGTGATGACGATCCTCGCGGTGCTGACCGGGCTCTGGCTGCCCTTCTCGCCGCTGGCCCCCTCACTGGGCTTCGTCGCCCTGCCGGCGAGCTACTTCCCGTGGCTGATCGGTGTGCTGCTCGCGTACTGCACGCTCACCCAGCTCGTGAAGACCTGGTACGTCCGCAGGTTCAACACCTGGCTCTGAGGGCGTCGTTCCTACTTGAGCGTGGCGGAGGTCAGTCCGGCCTGGATCTGGCGCTGGAAGGAGAGGTAGACCGCCAGCATCGGGATGATCGCGATGGTGGCGCCGGCGAACAGCACCGGCAGGTCCGTCTCGTAGCCCATCTGGTACTGGAGCTGGATGAGGCCCTGGGTGAGCATGTAGCGCTCGGGGTCTCCGCTCGTCTGGGGCTGCATCAGCACGGCGGGCAGGATGTACTGGTTCCACTGGCCCAGGACATTGAAGATCCCGACGCTGATCAGGCCGGGCTTGGCCATCGGCAGCATCACCTGGAAGAAGATCCGGGTGTCGGAGGCCCCGTCGATGACCGCCGCCTCGTGGATCGCCGTCGGCAGCGTTCGGAAGAAGGAGTGCATGAAGAAGACGGTGAAGGGCATCGAGTAGGCGACGTACACCAGGATCAGGCCCTGGTAGGTGTTCAGCATGTCGAAGCGCTTGACCATGAAGAAGAGCGGTACGAGCGCCAGGAACACCGGGAACATCGCCCCGCTGACGAAGAAGTAGTAGACGACCCGGTTGCCCGTGAAGGGGTAGCGGGCCAGTACGTACGCGGCCATCGAGCCGAACAGCATGGTCAGCGGGACCGAGAACACCAACACGATGAGGGTGTGCGCGAAGTAGCCGCCGATGCCCTTGGTCCAGGCCCGCCCGAAGGCGTCGAAGTGCCAGTTCGAGGGCCAGCTCAGGGCGGAGCCGCCGATCTGCGCGTCGGTCTTGAAGGCGCCGAGGGCGAGCCAGATCAGCGGCAGGACGATCATTATCGCCCAGAGGACGAGGAAGCCGTGCGAGAAGACGTTGAGGACCACGCCCTCGGTGCGGCGTCCGCCCTCCCCCTTCGTCCGTCCGGCTCCGCCGGACCGCTCCGCGGCCGCTTCGCCCGGAGCCTTGATCACTGTGGACTCTGCAGTCATCGTGGGACTCCGCTCAGAACTCGATGCGCTCGCGGCGCGTGGCGCGCAGCGTGATGACGGACAGGATCATGGTCAGGACGAGCATGACCACGCCCATGGCGCAGGCGTAGCCGCTCTTGCCGAAGTACAGGAAGTTGCGCATCAGCACCGTCGACATGACCTCGCTGTGGTGGTCGGGTCCGCCGCCGAACTGGCCCGAGGTCATGGTCGACACCAGGACGAACATGTCCATCGCGGCGATGCCCAGATAGACGGCGGAGGTCTGCACAGAGTCCCACAGCAGGGGCAGGGTCACCTTGAAGAAGGTCTGGGCGCGTCCGGCGCCGTCGAGCAGCGCTGCCTCGTAGATGTCCTTGGGCACGGACTGCATGGCCGCGGAGAACAGGACGAGGTAGAAGCCGACGCCGTGCCAGACGACGACGAACAGCAGGCACCAGAGCACGAAGTTCGGCTCGTTGAGCCATTCGACCGGGTGCTTGGCGTCGATCAGGCCGAGCTTGATGAGGAAGCCGTTGACCAGGCCGCCCTCGTCACTGCGGTAGATCGCGCCGAAGAGCACGGCGAGGATCGCGAGGGACAGCACCTGCGGGAAGAAGTAGACGATCTTGTAGAAGCGCGATCCGCTCACGCCCTGGACCCCGCCCGCCCCGCTGCGCCCTCCCGCGTTCACCATGAAGGCGAAGAAGAGGGCGAGCAGGATGGTGACGACGGGGACGAACACCAGGAGCAGCAGGTTGTGCCCGAGCGCGCCGCGGAAGACCTCGTCCTTCAGCAGGGCCGAGTAGTTCTCCAGGCCGACGAAGTCGAACGTCGGCGACTGCCCGGACCAGTTGGTGAAGGAATAGCCGAACGTCTGTACGTACGGCCAGATGACGAAGGTCAGGTACAGGGCGAGGGGTGCGAAGAGGAAGGCGGCGATGAAGCCGCCCTTCCCCCTCCCCTGGGCTACGTGGCTCATGGTGTCCGTCCCCGCAGTGGTCAGCTGCGCTTGTTGTTCTTGGCGTTCGGGTCCTGGGCCGCCTTGTTTACCGCCGCCTGGGCCCGCTTGATCCATTCCTTGGGCTGGATCCGCTGCGCCATCAGCTCATTGGACGCGTTCTGGATCTCCGTGTCCATCTCGCTGTACCAGTCGGGGTAGCGGTAGCTGAAGGTGTTGGCACCCGCGGCCTTGAGCGCGTCGACCGCCGACTGGGTGCCCGGCCGCAGTTTGACGCTCGGGTCCACGCCGTCCTTGACCACGGTGAGCGAGTTGGCCTGCTGGGCGAAGATGGTCGACCATTCGCGGGACAGCATCGAACGGAGGAACTCCAGGCCGGCGGCCTTGTTGGCGGCCTTCTCCGGAACGATGAACGGCTCGTCGACACCGGCCCGGATGGCCTCCAGGGGCATCTTGCTGTCGGCGAGCAGCGGGAACGGCAGGAACTTCATGTCGAAGTCCTCCGGGGTCTGCTTGAGCTGCTCGTTCTCCAACCAGGAGCCGGAGGGGATGAAGGCGGCCTTGTACTGGTTCCACGCGGTCTGGGACTCCGTGTGGGTGAGGCCGTTGGTGCCCGGCATCAGCAGGCCCTTCTCGACCACCTCGTAGACCGCCTCGACCGCGGCGAGGGCGGCCGCGTTGCCCTCGAAGGCGTTCGGTTCGAGGTTGTCGATCGCCTTCACGGCCTCCAGACCGCCCTTCTTGGCGATCAGGTCCATGATGACGACATTGATGTAGTACGGGAACTTGCCCTGGTGGGCGAGGCCGCCGATGCCCGCCTCCTTGGCCTTGGTACAGACGGCGAGGAACTCGTCCCAGGTCTTCGGCGGCGCCCAGCCCTTCTCCTTGAAGAGCTTGCCCGAGTACCAGAAGCCGAACACGGCGTACACGTACTTCAGGACGACGTACTTGCCGCCCAGCATGCCCTGGTCGACGGCCCCGTCGACCAGCGTGTCGCGCACCTTCTTGGTCGGGTCGTCCAGCGAGGGCGCGTCGAGCACGGCGTTGAGGTCGGCGAGCTGCCCGCCCTTGGCGAGCACGTCCAGGGGGATCTTCTGGGCGCCCGAGTCGTCGACGACGTCCGGCGGGTTGCCGCCGTTGAAGCGGGGCTGGAGCTTGGCGGTGATCTCCTGGGTGCCCAGGTGGGAGCTGGTGGTGCCCCACTTCTTGTCGAAGGCGGCTTCCCAGGCCTTCGCGTAGTCGTCGCCGAAGCCGCCCTTGAAGACGACCACGTCCAGCTTGCTGCCCTTGGCCAGGCCGAAGGGGTTCTCCTTGGAGACGACACCCTTGTCCGGGCCCTTCGTGGACTCCTCGCCGCCGGAGGCGCAGGCGGACAGGAAGCTCATCGTCGGCACCGTGATAAGTCCGAGTGCTGCGGAGCGCTTGATCAGATCGCGGCGTCCGAGTCCCTCACCCGTGGATCCCATGCTCATGTCCTCGCCTTCGTCAGAAGTATGAAGGAGGCCGGAAAGTGACGGCGGTTGCCGTGCATGCGGATGTCTCCGCAGGTCCCCGCCCATCCCCCGGGTCCGGGCCGCCAGTCGCGCGGTGATCCGGACGCGCACAGGTATAGTCCACTTCCGCTCGTGTGAGCAAGATCATGCACACGTATGGCCGCCGGCTTTTCCGAGTTGAGACCTGTCCGTCATCTGGACGGGCCCGGGAAAAGGCGGAAGGGCCGTACCCCCGTGGCGGGGATACGGCCCTTCTGGTGCCGGTCTACTCAGCCGTGACTAGCCGCGGATGAGGTTGCGGAGCACGTACTGCATGATGCCGCCGTTGCGGTAGTAGTCCGCCTCGCCGGGGGTGTCGATGCGGACGACCGCGTCGAAGGAGACACCGGTGTCGGTGGTCACCTTGACCGTGCGCGGGGTGGTGCCGTTGTTCAGCTCCTCCACACCGGTGAAGGCGAAGGTCTCCTCGCCGGTGAGGCCCAGGGAGGCCGCGGTGGCGCCCTCGGGGAACTGCAGGGGCAGGACGCCCATGCCGATCAGGTTGGAGCGGTGGATGCGCTCGTAGGACTCGGCGATGACGGCCTTGACGCCGAGCAGCGCGGTGCCCTTGGCCGCCCAGTCGCGGGAGGAGCCGGAGCCGTACTCCTTGCCCGCCAGGATGACCAGCGGGATGCCGGCGGCCTGGTAGTTCTGCGAGGCGTCGTAGATGAACGACACGGGCGCGCCCTCGACCGTGAAGTCGCGGGTGAAGCCGCCCTCGGTGCCCGGCGCGATCTGGTTGCGCAGGCGGATGTTGGCGAACGTACCGCGGATCATGACCTCGTGGTTGCCGCGGCGGGAACCGTACGAGTTGAAGTCGCGGCGCTCGACGCCGTGCTCCGTGAGGTACTTGCCGGCCGGGGTGTCGGCCTTGATCGCACCGGCCGGGGAGATGTGGTCGGTGGTGACCGAGTCGCCCAGCTTCGCCAGCACGCGCGCGCCGGCGATGTCGGAGACCGGGGTGGTCTCCATCGTCATGCCCTCGAAGTAAGGGGGCTTGCGGACGTAGGTGGACTGCGGGTCCCACTCGAACGTGTTGCCGGTCGGGATCGACAGCGCCTGCCACTGGGCGTCGCCCGCGAAGACGTCCTGGTAGGACTTGCTGAACATGTCCTCGCCGATGGCGTTCGCCACGACGTCGTTGACCTCGGCCTCGGAGGGCCAGATGTCCTTGAGGAAGACCGGGTTGCCCTCGGTGTCGATGCCGATGGCCTCGGTGGTGATGTCCACCTTCATGGAGCCCGCGATGGCGTACGCGACGACCAGCGGCGGGGAGGCCAGGTAGTTCATCTTGACGTCGGGGTTGATGCGGCCCTCGAAGTTGCGGTTGCCCGAGAGGACCGAGGTGACCGCGAGGTCGTGCTCGTTGATCGCCTTCGAGATCTCCTCGTCCAGCGGACCGGAGTTGCCGATGCAGGTGGTGCAGCCGTACCCGACGAGGTTGAAGCCCATCTTGTCGAGGTACGGGGTCAGGCCGGCCTTGTCGAAGTAGTCGGTGACGACCTTCGAGCCCGGGGCCAGGGTGGTCTTGACCCACGGCTTGCGGGACAGGCCCTTCTCGACCGCCTTCTTGGCCACGAGGGCCGCGGCGACCATGACGTAGGGGTTCGAGGTGTTGGTGCAGGAGGTGATCGCGGCGACGGTGACGGCGCCGTGGTCGATCTCGAAGGAGGTGCCGTCGGCCAGGGTGACCAGGGTCGGGCGGGTCGGCACGCCGTCGACGGTGGCCGGGGCGTCGGAGGCCGGGAAGGACTCCTTGCCCGCCTCGTCGTCGTCCTCGACGTAGTTGCGCACGTCCTGGGCGAACTGCTCGGCGGCGTTGGCGAGGACGATGCGGTCCTGCGGGCGCTTCGGGCCGGCGATGGAGGGGACGACCGTGGAGAGGTCGAGCTCCAGCTTCTCGGAGAAGTCCGGCTCGGCGGCCGGGTCCAGCCACAGGCCCTGCTCCTTGGCGTACGCCTCGACCAGCGCGACCTGCTGGGCGTCGCGGCCCGTCAGGCGCAGGTACTTCAACGTCTCGTCGTCGATCGGGAAGATCGCGGCGGTGGAGCCGAACTCCGGCGACATGTTGCCGATGGTGGCGCGGTTCGCGAGGGAGGTGGCGGCGACGCCCTCACCGTAGAACTCGACGAACTTGCCGACGACGCCGTGCTTGCGCAGCATCTCGGTGATGGTGAGCACCAGGTCGGTGGCGGTGGTGCCGGTGGGCAGCTCGCCGGTCAGCTTGAAGCCGACGACGCGGGGGATCAGCATGGAGACCGGCTGGCCGAGCATCGCGGCCTCGGCCTCGATGCCGCCGACGCCCCAGCCCAGCACGCCCAGGCCGTTGACCATGGTGGTGTGCGAGTCGGTGCCGACGAGGGTGTCGGGGTACGCCTGGCCGTTACGGACCATGACCGTGCGGGCCAGGTGCTCGATGTTGACCTGGTGGACGATGCCGGTGCCCGGGGGGACGACCTTGAAGTCGTCGAAGGCGGTCTGGCCCCAGCGCAGGAACTGGTAGCGCTCCTTGTTGCGGCCGTACTCCAGCTCGACGTTCTGCGCGAAGGCGTCCTTCGTGCCGAACTTGTCGGCGATGACCGAGTGGTCGATGACCATCTCGGCGGGCGAGAGCGGGTTGATCTTCGCCGGGTCGCCGCCGAGGGCCTTCACGGCCTCGCGCATGGTGGCGAGGTCCACGACGCAGGGAACGCCGGTGAAGTCCTGCATGATCACGCGGGCCGGCGTGAACTGGATCTCCTCGCTGGGCTGGGCCTGCGAGTCCCAGTTGCCGAGCGACCGGATGTGGTCGGCGGTGATGTTCGCGCCGTCCTCGGTACGGAGCAGGTTCTCCAGCAGGACCTTCAGGCTGTAGGGAAGGCGGGCGGAGCCCTCGACCTTGTCCAGCTTGAAGATCTCGTACGACTCGTCGCCCACCTGCAGCGTGCTGCGGGCGTCGAAGCTGTTCGCCGACACGACAGTCTCCTTCATGCATGAATTCGCGCGTAATTACCGCATCCTGCCGCCACGCCCCTTGGCCAATCCGCTAAGGTAAGGCTAAGTTAGGTAACCCTTACCAGCGGGGGCGGCTGCGGTTCGCCTTCGGCAGATATCTCGATGTCGAGATAACTCTAGTACATGACCGGGGGAAGGGACGAGGCCCGCACTCGCAGGCCCGCCGGGACGGTCAGCCGACCGGTCGCTTCCGCATGCCCTGATTCCACCCGCTCGACCAGTGCGGACATCGCGAGGACGCCGATCCGCTCCGGATTCAGGGTGACGGTGGTCACGGGCGGATCGCCTTCGGCGTACGCGGGATCCTCGCTCGCGCAGACCAGGAGGAGGTCCCGGGGCGTACGTATCCCATGGCGCGGCGGCGGCCACCACCTGGCGGCCGCCCGGATCGTAGAGCGTGTACACGGCGTCGGGGCGGCCGGGCGCGGCGGAGCCGCCGTCGAAGGCACGCCGCGTCGCCGGGCCGGCCTTCGAAGAGGCTGGGCAGTTCGCGCCGGCAGGGCCCGGAGCACCGGATCGTCCTGCAGGCTGTCGAGTAACTCCGGGTTCCTCGCCGGTACCGGAGAGGCGAGGGCGGAGCTGTACCACTGGATGGTGGTGGAGGACTGGAACCGTTGCCATGCGAGTTGGCCAGTGTTGGCCGCATCGCAAGGAACCGTGCGAAACGCCGGGCGTGTGGCACCGGGTGTCTCCCGAACGGTCTTGGAGACGGGGAACAGCACGAGCTGGTCGATTCGACTCTCGCAGGTCTTGTCACCCTTGTGGGGTGTGCCTGTGGTCCTTGGCGGGCTCGTGGTCCCGCGTGCCCTGCGGGGTGGGCGACCGGGACCGAGCAGGAGTGGGCGACCGGCCCCACTATGGGACCTGACGGTCGATAACACCCAAATGCCACACCCCCCGCGATCAACATCTCATATCTGAGATACGGTGCACCCATGGCAGACGACTACCTCGTACGCATCGGCAAGCTCATCCGTGATGCCCGGCAGCACCGGGGCTGGACACAGAGTCAGCTCGCCGACGCCCTCGGCACCAGCCAGAGCGCCGTGAACCGGATCGAGCGCGGCAACCAGAACATCAGCCTTGAGATGATCGCCCGCATCGGTGAAGCGCTCGACAGTGAAATCGTCTCCCTGGGCTACGCCGGCCCGATGCACCTGCGTGTAGTCGGCGGCCGCCGCCTGTCCGGCGCCATCGACGTCAAGACGAGCAAGAACGCCTGCGTCGCCCTGCTCTGCGCCTCGCTGCTCAACAAGGGCCGTACGGTGCTCCGTCGCGTGGCCCGCATCGAGGAGGTCTACCGCCTCCTGGAGGTCCTGAACTCCATCGGTGTCCGCACCCGCTGGATCAACGACGGCGTGGACCTGGAACTGATCCCGCCGGCCCGCCTCGACATGGACGCCATCGACGCGGACGCGGCCGTCCGGACCCGGAGCATCATCATGTTCCTGGGCCCCCTCCTCCACCGGATGGACCACTTCCGCTTGCCCTACGCGGGCGGCTGTGACCTCGGCACCCGCACCATCGAGCCGCACATGATCGCCCTGCGCCGCTTCGGCCTGGACATCACCGCGACCGAGGGCATCTACCACGCCAAGGTCGAGCCCGGCGTCAGTCCCGACCGCCCGATCGTGCTGACCGAGCGCGGGGACACGGTCACCGAGAACGCGCTGCTGGCCGCGGCCCGCCACGACGGCGTGACCGTCATCCGCAACGCCTCCTCCAACTACATGGTCCAGGACCTGTGCTTCTTCCTGGAGGCGCTGGGCGTGAACGTCGAGGGCATCGGCACCACCACCCTCACCGTCCACGGCATCCCGAACATCGACGTGGACGTGGACTACTCCCCCTCCGAGGACCCGGTCGAGGCCATGAGCCTCCTGGCCGCCGCGGTGGTCACGGAGTCCGAACTCACCATCCGCCGGGTCCCGATCGAGTTCATGGAGATCGAGCTCGCGGTCCTGGAGGAGATGGGCCTCGACCACGACCGCTCGGCGGAGTACACCGCGGACAACGGCCGCACCCGCCTGGTCGACCTCACCGTCCGCCCCTCGAAGCTCGAAGCCCCGATCGACAAGATCCACCCGATGCCGTTCCCCGGGCTGAACATCGACAACGTCCCCTTCTTCGCGGCCATCGCCGCCGTGGCACAGGGCCAGACCCTGATCCACGACTGGGTGTACGACAACCGCGCCATCTACCTGACCGACCTGAACCGCCTCGGCGGCCGCCTCCAACTCCTGGACCCCCACCGCGTCCTGGTCGAAGGCCCCACCCGCTGGCGCGCGGCGGAAATGATGTGCCCGCCGGCCCTGCGCCCGGCGGTGGTCGTCCTCCTGGCGATGATGGCGGCCGAGGGCACCTCGGTGCTCCGCAACGTCTACGTGATCAACCGCGGCTACGAGGAACTGGCCGAGCGCCTCAACTCGGTGGGCGCCCAGATCGAGATCTTCCGCGACATCTGAGAACGGCCCCGATCGGCCCGACAGGCCCCCTCGCCCTCACGGAGCGCGAGGGGGTCTTCGCGTGTGCCGGTCGCGGTTCGCGAGGTGCGTCGCCGCGCGGCGGTGGGCGCAGGGGTGATGACGTATCAATCATGACAGTTCAGAGGGCATTTTCGTAGGACGAACGGCATAGTCGTTTGCCCTGGTGCGACCCCCCTTGCGGCTTTCAGAATCGGCGTCATGAATCACACGGGGAACATCAACCACCACGAGGTCCTGCGAGCCCGAGTTGCCCTCCTGGGGTCCGGGACGCTGCCGATCCGCCACCAGGTCGCCGCCTACCGCACCCTCGTCCAGGTCAGCCCCTTGGCGTACCTGCCCCTGCTGACGGAGGCTCTGTACGAGTACAGCCGCATCGAGTTCGCCCACCGGCCCGAGATGGCGCTGGCCCTGCGGGCCGAGTCCGTCGCCGCCGCGCGGCGGATGTGCGCGCTGGAGGCCGGGTGGGGGGAGCTGCTCACGACCGCGCTGGTCAACTACCGGGAGCAGCTGGAGCTGATGGGGCGGCAGGCCGAACTCGACGCCGTGGACGAGGAGATGGCGCTCGGTACGAGCTGAGTTCGTGGCCGGTATTCGGCCACCCGGGGGACCCTTCGTGGCCACGGGCGGCCGGGGACCGGCAGAATCGGGCCGACGGTACGGGACGAGGGGGCGGCCATGGCTGTGGATACGACGAACGCGGAAGTCGGCAGGGAGATCCCCGTGCTCGCGGGGGTGCCCGTGGTCGGGTCGCTCTTCGAACTGAAGGCGGACGCGCTGGGCACCTATCTGCGGGCCCAGCGGCAACACGGCGATGTCGTACGGGTGTCCGTCGGCCCGCCCGGGCTGCGCGCCGAGTTGTACTGCGTGTTCTCGGCGGAGGGGGCGCAGCAGGTGCTCGCCGCGCAGTCGGCCAACTTCCGCAAGGACAACCCCTTTTACCAGGAGATCCGGGAATCCTTCGGCAACGGTCTGCTGACCAGCCAGGACGAGGACTACCTGCGCCAGCGCCGGCTGGTGCAGCCGCTGTTCACCAAGCGGCGGGTGGACGGTTACGCCGGGGCCGTGGCCGCCGAGACCGCCTCGGTCATAGCCGCGTGGCGGGAGGCGGCCGACGGGGTCGTCGACGTCTCCGACCAGATGATGCACCTCGCCCTGCGCGCGGTCGCCCGCATCCTGTTCGGCACCGACGTCGAGGCCACGGTCGACGTCGTGGACCGGTGTTTTCCGGTCATCACCGAATACGTACTCGGCCGCGGCTACTCCCCCGTCAACATCCCGCGCGCCTGGCCCACCCCGAACAACCGGCGGGCGGCCGCGGCGCTGGACGAGTTGTACGGAGTGTGCGACCAGATCATCAGCGGGCGGCGGAGCGGCGCGGGCTCCGAGGAGGGCGAGGGGCAGGACCTGCTGAGCCTGCTCGCCGCCGCCAAGAGTTCGGACGACGGGGAGTTCGACGCCTCCGAGCTGCGCGACCAGGTGCTGATCTTCCTGCTCGCCGGACACGAGACGACCGCCACCTCCCTCTCCTTCGCCCTCCACCTCCTGGCCCGCCACCCCGAGCAGCAGCGACGGGCCCGCGAGGAGATCAACCGGGTCCTCGGAGACCGCACGCCCGAGGCGGCCGACCTGGACCGGCTCCCGTACCTCACCCAGGTGCTCAAGGAGGCCATGCGGCTCTACCCGGCCGCCCCGATCATCGGCCGCAACGCCGTCGCCGCCACCGAGATCGGCGGGTACACCATCCCGGCCGGCGGGAACGTGATACTGGCGCCGTGGGTGACGCACCGCCACCCGGACTACTGGCCGGACCCGGAGCGTTTCGACCCCGAGCGCTTCACCCCGGAAGCGGAGGCGGCGCGCCCGCGCTACGCCTGGTTCCCCTTCGGGGGCGGTCCGCGCGCCTGCATCGGGCAGCACTTCTCGATGCTGGAGTCGGTGATCGCGCTGGCCATGATCCTGCGGGCGTACGAGTTCGAGGCCGTGGACACCGACATCCCGGTCAGCGCCGGGATCACCCTGGTGACGCAGGGGCCGACGCGCTGCCGGGTCAAGAGCTTGGAAGGCTGAGGGCGCCCGGCCATCATGGCCGGATGGACGAGGAGATTCCGGGGCGTTTGTGCCCATATGTACGGCGGCCCGCGCGTGCGCTGCTGCCCGGGTCGCCGGCCCGGGCGCCGCTGCCGCGCCGGATCGGCGACTTCTTCCTCATCCGCTTCCTGAAGGCGCTGCCCGACGACCTCGCCGACGCGGTGGCCGCGCTCCTCGATCCGTTCCAACGAGCCTCCCGGCTGATCGGTCGGCTCCTGCACGGCCCGGCCCTGCGCGGCGGCTGGGGCAGCGAGGCCGGCCGCCTCGCCCTGGCCCTGCACGGCTTCCACTGGACGCGCTGGCACTCCGAGAGCCGGGGCCCGCGCGGCACCTTCACCGCGACCCCGGGCAAGATCACCGCCCGGCCGCCCTGGGGCCGCGGGGACCCGGCCCGGGAGAGCCATACCGCCGGCTGCGCCCTGCGTCCCGTACCCCCGCTCCGCCGCCGGCGGACCCGGGTGGACCTGGTCTTCGCGGACGGGTCCTGGCTGTCGCTGCGCATGAACACCCGCGCCGACGCCGCCCGACTCCGGGCGCTCGTCGGACCGTAGGCGTCCTCAGACCTTCGTCTGCGTGTGATTGCCCTGGAGCCGCTCCAGGTCCGAGGGGCGGACCTGGATGACGAGCAGTGCGATCAGCGCGCCGACCAGGGTGAACAGGGCCGCCACCACGAAGGCCGCGCTGATGCCCGAGGTGAGCACCTGGTCGCTCCACGGCTTCGGGTACTGCCCCGTGCGCTTGAAGTAGGCCAGCTGTTCGGGGTTGGCGCCGCGCAGGAAGCCCGGCGCCTGGTCCTTGGCCTCGTTGCGGCTGGCCGTGCCGAAGACGGTCACCAGGATCGACAGGCCGAGCGAACCGCCCACCTGCTGCATCGAGTTGAGCAGCCCGGAGGCCGCGCCCGACTCCCGGTCGGGGACGTTGGACAGGGCCATCAGGGTCAGCGAGACGAACTGCAGGCCCATGCCGAGGCCGAAGATCAGGAGCGGGCCGAGGATGCTGCCCAGGTACGTGGAGTGGATGTCGGTCTGCGTCAGCCAGCCGAGGCCGGCCGCCGAGCACAGCGCGCCGGCGACCATGAAGGGCTTGGGCCCGTACTTGGGGAGCAGTTGCGAGGTGATGGCCGCGCCCACCGCGACCACCGCGCTCACCGGGAGGAAGGCGAGGCCGGCGCGCAGTGGGCTGAAGCCCAGCACGATCTGCACGAAGAGCGTGAGGAAGAAGAACATGCCGAAGATCGCGCAGGCGAGCATGAGCATGATCCCGTAGGTCCCGGCGCGGTTGCGGTCGGCGAACATGTGCAGCGGGGTGATCGGCTGCGGCGAGCGCTTCTCGTTGAGGACGAACAGGGTCAGCAGAACCACGGCCGCGCCGAAGGAGACGAGCGTCCAGGCGTCCCGCCAGCCGTCCTGGGAGGCGCGGATGAAGCCGTACACGAGCGCGACCATGCCGGTGGTGCACAGCAGCGCTCCGGCGAAGTCGAAGTGTCCGGGGTGGCGTTCGGACTCGCGGAGCACCTTCCTGGCCAGTACGGCGATCAGCAGGGCGATCGGGACGTTGACGAAGAGCACCCAGCGCCAGTTGAGCCATTCGACGAGGACGCCGCCCGCGAGCAGGCCGATCGCGCCGCCGCCGGCCGAGACGCCGGCGAACACGCCGAAGGCGCGGTTGCGCGCGGGCCCTTCGCGGAAGGTGGTGGTGATCAGCGCCAGGGAGGTCGGGGAGGCGATGGCTCCGCCGACGCCCTGGAGGGCCCGGGCGGCCATCAACTGGCCCGCGTTCTGCGCGAGTCCGCCGAGGAGGGAGGCCAGCCCGAAGAGCAGGACGCCGAAGATGAAGACGCGCTTGCGGCCGAGGATGTCGCCCGCCCGGCCGCCGAGGAGCAACAGGCCGCCGAAGGCGAGGGTGTAGGCGTTGACGACCCAGGAGAGGCTCTCGGTCGAGAAGTCGAGCGCGGTCTGGATGTGCGGCAGCGCGATGTTCACGATGGTGATGTCGAGGACCACCATGAGCTGGCAGGAGGCGATGACGAACAGCGCGAGACCGTTCCCGCTTCCTCGGACCTTGCCGTCGGTCCCGTTGGTGTTCGGCGATGCGTTCGCGTCCACCCTTTCGACGCTAAGCCCGCTCCCACGGGGTCACCACTCGAACGGCCTAGTCACAGGCCTGGGCCTGGTGATATTTCACATGTCACACTACGGATATGGATGACTTCCTCAGGCTCTCCGCCGACACGGCCCGGTTCACCTACGGAGCCCCGCGCGCCCTCTCCTTCGGGGACGACGGCCGGCTCCTCTGGTTCCTCCGGTCCGGCGGTCCCACCGACGCCGTCGACAGCCTCTGGGTGCTCGACACCACCACCGGCGCCGAAACCCGGCTTGCCGACCCCCGCGAGCTGTGCCCCGAGCCTGGCCCCCTGCCCACCGCCGAGCGCCGGCTGCGCGAGCGGATCCGGCTCGTCGCCGCCGGCATCGGCTCGTACGCGCTCTCCGGCGACGGCCTGCGCGCCGTCTTCGCGTTGTACGGGCGGCTGTACGAGGTCGGCGTCGCCGGAGCCGGGACGCCCAAGGAGATCCCGGCCGCCGGCCCGGCCTTCGACCCGAGGGCGAACGCCGACGGCTCCCGCACCGCGTACGTCTGCGACGACGCCCTGTACGTCGCCCCCGGCGGCCGGGTCAGCCCCGACGACGGGGCCCGCTGGGGCGTGGCCGAGTTCGCCGCCGCCGAGGAGCTGGACCGGGCCCGCGGCCACTGGTGGTCCCCGGACGGGACCACCCTGCTGGCCGCCCGCGTCGACGAATCCCGCCTCCAGCGGCGGTACTTCACCGACCCCGCGCACCCTGAGCTCCCGGGCGAGGACATCGCCTACCCCGAGGCGGGCGGGCCCAACGCCGAGGTCCAGCTGTGGGTCCTGGACCGGGCCGGGAACCGGATACGGCTCGACTGGGACGCCGAGACCTACCCGTACGTCTCCGACGCGGGCTGGGAGTCGGTGACGGAAATCCTGCTGACCGTCCAGGACCGGCTCCAGCAGAACGTCCTGCTGCTCTCCGCCGATCCGGCCACCGGCCGCACCCGGGAGCTCTCCCGCACCACGCACCCCCAGTGGGTGGACCCGATGCTGCCCGGCACCCCGGCGCGCCTCCCCGACGGGCGGATGCTGACCTCCGCCGACACTCCCGGCGGTGCCGCGAGGGCCCTCGCCGTCGACGGGAAGCTGCTGACCGGGGACGACATCCAGGTCCGCCGCGTGGCCGGGATCCACGAGGGCTCCCTGCTGATCGAGGCCGCCCTGCGCGACCCCTCCGAACAGCAGGTGCTGCTCCTCGACCCGGTGACCGGGGAGCGCACCCCGCTCGCCGACGGGCCCGGGGTGCACTCCGCCCTGGCCTCGGCCGGGACCCTGCTGCTGACCTCGGCCGACGCGGACGGGATCCGGCGTACCGTACGCACCCCGGACGGGCGGGCCACCACCTCGAAGTTCAGCGCCCCGGCCGACCTGTCCGAGCCGCTCCCCCACCGGGTGGTCCCGATCCTGGAGCGGGTGACCGAGCACGGCGTCCCGACCGCCCTGGTCCTCCCCCGCGACCACGTTCCCGGCCGGCGGCTGCCCGTACTGATGGACAGCTACGGCGGGCCCGGCATGCAGGACGTGAGCGCCGAACCGCGCCGCTGGCAGGCCCGTCAATGGTGGGCCGACCAGGGCTTCGCCGTGGTGACCGTCGACAACCGCGGGACCGCGTACGTCTCCCCGGCCCACACGCACGCCATGTACCGCGGCTTCTCCGACGTCACCCTGGAGGACCAGGTGGCGGCCCTCCGGGCCCTCGGCGCGCGGCACCGGGACCTCGACCTCGGCCGGGTCGGCGTCCGCGGCTGGTCCTACGGCGGCTACCTCTCGGCCATGGCGGTGCTCCGCCGCCCGGACGTCTTCCACGCGGCGGTGGCCGGCGCCGCGCCGACCGACTTCCGGCAGTACGACACCGCGTACACCGAGCGCTACCTGGGCCTCCCGCAGGAGCACCCGGAGGTCTACGAACGGGACTCCCTGCTCCCGGACGCCCCGAAGCTGACCCGGCCGCTGATGCTGGTCACGGGCCTCGCCGACGACAACGTCCACCCCTCCCACACCCTGCGCCTCTCCCGGGCCCTGACGGACGCCGGCCGCCCCCACCAGCTGCTGGCCCTCCCGGGCGTCACCCACATGACCCCGGGCGGCACCCGGGAGAAGCTGATGGCACTGGAACTGGAGTTCTTCCGCCGCGAACTGGCCTAGGGCATGTCCGCTTCGCCCCGTCGGCACACCGCCGGCGGGGCACCGCGCCACCGTGGCCGGCCGAGGGTGCCTGCCCCGGCGGTCAGGGCTGCGGGGCGAAGGCCATGCGGATCAGGGCCGTGAGGATCAGGGCTGCCGCCGGCGCGTACCACCGGCGACGCAGCCTGCCCGTCGTCACGCCGGCCACGGTCCCCGCGACGGCCGGCAGCTCCACCACCAGTCCGAGCCCCGCCATCAGGCGCACGGTGTCCGTCACCGTGTGGTCCCAGGGCCCTTCGGACTCGGTGAGCAGTGCGTTGAGGACGAAGAACCCAGCCACCGTGTGCAGTCCCAGCAGGACGGCCGCCCACGCGGCCGTCGCCACCGGGTGACGTCGGGTGAGCCCCGGCATCCGCTGCTCGGTCATTCGGGGCCGCCTCGCGTCGTCGATGTTCATGCCGAAACCACGATCGTAGGCCTGGGCATCGTCCGTACGCGTGGGAGGACCCGGGCCGATCGTGTCGGCCCGGGCCCTCCCCTTCTTCCCGTGATCCCCGTCAGTCACCCGGGAAGTGACAGGCCACCTCGCGGGAGGCGGCGAGCCGCAGCAGCGGCCGTTCGGTGCGGCAGATGTCCTGCGCCTTGGGGCAGCGCGG
Source organism: Streptomyces sp. NPDC059874 (assembly GCF_042731135.1). Taxonomy (NCBI): domain Bacteria; kingdom Bacillati; phylum Actinomycetota; class Actinomycetes; order Kitasatosporales; family Streptomycetaceae; genus Streptomyces; species Streptomyces sp. NPDC059874. Next base: position 52,152 of record NZ_JBHWJY010000036.1, on the reverse strand, counting down.
GTGGAAGGTGCAACCGGGGGGTGGGGCGGCCGGGCTCGGCGGGTCGCCGAGCAGCACGATCCGCTCCCGTCGCCGTTCCGCCGCCGGGTCGGGCAGCGGTACGGCGGACAACAGCGCCCGGGTGTAAGGGTGCTGAGGGTTCTCGTAGAGGGACTTCTTGTCCCCGATCTCGACGATCCGGCCGAGGTACATGACGGCGACCCGGTCGCTGACCCGTTTGACGACGGACAGGTCGTGCGCGATGAACACGTAGGCGAGGCCCAGTTCCGCGCGCAGCCGCTCCATCAGGTTGACGATCTGGGCCTGGACGGAGACGTCGAGGGCGGAGACCGGTTCGTCGGCGATGACGAGGCGGGGGCTGGTGGCCAACGAGCGGGCGATGCCGATGCGTTGGGCCTGACCACCGGAGAACTCGTGTGGGTAGCGGTCGATGTGTTCGGGGATCAGGCCGACCAGGTCCATCAGCTCCGCGGCGCGGCGACGGGCGTCGCCCGCGCTCCAACCCTGGACCAGGAGCGGGTCGGAGATGATCCGGGCCACGGTCTGGCGGGGGTTGAGGGAGGAGTGGGGGTCCTGGAAGACCATCTGGATGTGCCTGCGCATCGGCCGCATGGCGGCCGCGGAGAGCCGGCTGATGTCCTTGCCCTCGAAGGCGACCGTGCCCGAGGTGGGTTCCAGCAGCCGCACCAGCATCCGGCCCGTGGTGGACTTCCCGCAGCCCGATTCCCCGACCAGACCGAGGGTCTGCCCGGCGGCCAGGTCGAAGGAGACCCCGTCCACGGCGCGCACGGGCGCCCCCCGGCGCCCGGTCACGGACCGCTTTCCGGGGAAGGTCATGGTGAGGTCCCGGACGGACAGGAGCGTTTCGGTCATCGGGCCGCCTCCTCGGCGGTGCGGTCCCCCGTGAGGGCGAAGTGGCAGGCCACCGTCCGCGCGTCCGGCCCGTGCCCGTGGGCTTCGAGGGGCGGGCGTACGTCGGTGCAGCGGGCGGCCGCCTTCGTACAGCGCGGGGCGAAGGCGCAGCCGGCGGCCGGTGCGAGCAGGGAGGGCGGGGAGCCGGGGATGAAGGGCAGGGGGACGTCGTCGGCAGTGTCGAGGCGGGGCAGCGAGTCGAGCAGGCCGCGGGTGTAGGGGTGGGCGGGGTCGGCGAACAGGGCGTCGGCCGAAGCCTGTTCGGCGGCCCGGCCGCCGTACATGACCAGCACCTCGTGGGCGACGCGGGCGACGACACCCAGATCGTGGGTGATCATCACGACGCCGAGGCCTCGCTCCTGCTGGAGCCGGGCGATCAGTTCCAGGATCTGCGCCTGCACGGTGACGTCCAGGGCGGTGGTCGGCTCGTCCGCGATCAGCAGGTCGGGTTCGCAGGCCAGCGCCATGGCGATCATGGCGCGCTGGCGCATGCCGCCGGAGAACTGGTGCGGGTACTCCCCCGCCCGGCGGGCCGGTTCCGGGATGCCGACCTCGCCGAGCATGTCGACGGCTCGCTTGCGGGCGGCGGCCCGGCCTGCCTTGAAGTGGACCCGGAAGTGCTCGGCGATCTGCTCGCCGACCGTGTAGTAGGGGTGCAGGCTGGACAGCGGGTCCTGGAAGATCATGGCCATCTTGCGGCCGCGGATCCGGGACAGTTCGCGCTCGGACAGGCCGGTCAGTTCCCGTCCGTCGAGCGCGACGGAGCCGCTGACCTCGGCGGCTCCCCGGTGCAGGCCCATGACGGCCAGCGAGGTGACCGACTTGCCCGAGCCGGACTCGCCGACGATCCCAAGGGTGCGGCCGGCCTCGACGGTGAATCCGAGCGAGTCGACGGCCCGTACGACTCCGCGCGCAGTGGTGAACGCGACGCTCAGATCGCGGACTTCGAGGAGAGCAGCCATCAGTACCTCACTCTCGGGTCGATGACGGCGTACAGGAGGTCGACGACGAGGTTGGCGACGACGATGAAGAAGGCGGCGAGCAGGGTGACACCGAGGACCACGGGCTGGTCGGAGTTGACGAGCGCCCCGTAGAACAGCCGCCCGATGCCGGGAAGTCCGAAGATCGACTCGGTGATGACGGCTCCCGCGAGCAGTCCGCCGAGGTCCATGCCGAAGATGGTCAGGATCGGGGTCATTCCGGAGCGCAGCCCGTGTTTGACGACGACCGTGCGCTCGGGCATGCCCTTGGCGCGGGCGGTGCGGATGTACGGCTCGGCCATCGCCTCGATCATCGAACCGCGGCTCTGGCGCGCGTACATGGCCGCGTAGAGCAGGGCGAGGGCGATCCAGGGCAGCAGCAGGTTGGTCGCCCAGGCGAGCGGGTTGTCGGTGAAGGCCTGGTAGGTGGGGTAGGGCAGGAGGCCCGCGATGCGGATGACCCCGTAGATGAGCATCACGGAGGTGAAGTAGACGGGCAGGGAGGCGGCGGCGACCGCGCCCACCATCAGGGCCTTGTCGGTGGCGGTGTCCTTGCGCAGGGCGGCGGTGACCCCGGCGCCGAGGCCGAGCACCAGCCACAGCACGGCGGCGCCGACGGCGAGGGACGCGGAGACCGGGAGCCGGTCCATGAGCAGGTCCCAGACGGGCAGGGAGTTCTCGTACGAGTAGCCCAGGCAGGGGAAGTCGCACTGGACGGCGTACTGGCCGGTCCCGAGGGTGCGTCCGGTGAAGATGCCGGTCAGGAAGTCGGTGAACTGGCGCCACAGGGGCTGGTCGAGGCCCAGGTACGCGCGTACGTCGGCCAGTCGCTCGGCACTACAGGTCTTGCCGCAGGCGGCCGCGGCCGGGTCGGAGGGCAGGACGTAGAAGATGAGGAAGGTGACCGCGGCGATGGCGAGCAGCACTCCCGCGAGGGCGAGCAGCCGGCGGGCGAGGTAGAGGATCAACTGCGGCCGCCCCTCGGGTCGAGGATGTCGCGCAGGGCGTCGCCGAGCAGGGTGAAGGCGAGCACGGCGAGGAAGAGGAACACGCTCGGGATGACGAAGTACATGGGGTCGGTCTCGTAGAAGGCGACGGACTCGGCGATCATCTGGCCCCAGGACGGGGTGGGCGGGCGGACGCCCACGCCGAGGTAGCTCAGCGCGGCCTCGGTGCTGATCATGCCGGGGATGAGCAGGGTGGTGTAGGCGATGACGGGGCCCGAGACGCCGGGGAGGATGTCGCGGGTCAGGATCCGCCAGGAGCCGGCGCCGCCGACGCGGGCGGCGTCCACGTACTCGCGGTGTTTGAGGGAGAGGGTCTGGCCGCGGACCACTCGGGCGACGCCGGGCCAGCCGAAGATCCCGATGACGGTGGTCATGAGGACGATGCGGTTGACGTCCTTGGCCACGGACAGCATCGCGATCATGAAGATGAGCGACGGAAAGGACATGGTCAGGTCCATCAGCCGGGACAGCACCATGTCGGTGCGGCCGCCGAAGTAGCCGGCGGCGATGCCCGCGGCGGTACCCGCGACGACCACGATGGCGGTGGCGGCGAAGGCGATGAGGAGGGAGACCTGCGCGCCGTGGACCACGCGGGCGAACAGGTCGCGGCCGGTGACGGGTTCGACGCCAAGCCAGTGCTCGGGGCTGATCCCGCCGAGGGAGCCCAGCGGCTGGCCCCCGAGGTAGGGGTCGATGGCGGTCTTGTCGAACTCCTCGGGGGACCAGCCGCCGAGCGCCCCCAGCCAGGGGGCGGTGACGGCCATCAGGACGAAGAGGAGGACGACGCACAGGCTGACGCGGACGGCGGGGCGGCGGCGCAGCTCCCGCCGGGCGAGCTGCCAGGGGCTGCTGCCGGGCGCTGCCGGCGCTGCCGGCGCTGCCGCGGGCAGGGCTGTGGAGGCATCGAGGGCCGAGGCCGCGCCGGAGGCCAAGGCCGCGCCAGGAGCCGAGGCCGCGCCGGAGGCCGAAGCCGTGCCAGGAGCCGAAGCCGTGCCGGAGGCCGAAGCCGTGGCAGCAGCCGAGGCCGCGCCGGAGGCCGAAGCAGTGCCGGGGGCTGGGTCGCCGTCAGGGTCGGGGGCGGCCCGGTCGTCGGGGGCCGGGGAGGTGGCGGTCATGGGTCGGGGCTCCGGATTCCTCAGCCCTGGCTCTTCGAGGGGTCCTTGAGTCCGACCGTGGCGTAGTCGATGGTGCCGGTCCACACGGGGTGGCCGAAGGCGCCCGCGATGTTGGGGCCGACGAGCAGCGGCTTGCGCTCCAGCAGGACCGGGATCGCCGGGGACTTCTTCATGATCTCGGCGTCGAGGTCGATCCAGGCCTGGTTGGCCTGCTTGGCGTCGGCCATGGCGTTGATCTCGTCGATCCGCTTCATGGTCGCGTCGTCGCGGAACTGGGCGTTGTTGCCCTGGTTGCCCTTCTCCTTGATGGTGCGTCCGTCGAAGACGAACGGGATCCAGGTGGAGCCGGAGGGGTAGTCGGGGCACCAGCCGGAGAGCGTCATGTCGGGGGTGGTGGAGAGGTCGCCGATGACGTCGTAGTACGCGCCCGGGTCGATGGTGTCGACGACGACCTCGATGCCGACGCGGGACAGGCCCTGCTGGATCGCCTCGGCCTTGGCCTTGTCGCCGGTGGAGACGGCGAGGGAGACCTTGAGGGTCTCCTTGCCCGCGGCCTTGAGCAGTTCCTTGGCCTTGGCCGGGTCGCCGGCCGGGGGGATCTTCAGGGTGTCGGCCTGCTTGCCGCCGGAGAGGGCCGGGGGCAGGTAGGCGGTGGCGACCTCGTTGAGGGCCGGGCCGCCGCCCGCGGTGATCACGGCCTCCTTGTCGACCGCGTACTGCATGGCCTCGCGGACCTTGGGGTCGCTGAAGGGGGCGCGGGAGTTGTTCAGGGCGAGCATCTCGGTACAGCCCTGGGACTCGGCGAGCAGGCGTTCCTTGACCTCGGGCTTGGGCAGCACCTTGGGTGCGCTCTCGGGCCGCATGTCGGCGTACTGCACGGTGGAGGCGTCCGCCCCCTCGCCGGCGATGATCCGGTCGTCGATCTGGCCGCCCTTGAGGCCCATGACGACCACGAACTTGTCGGGGTAGGCCTTGCGGACGGTGTCGGTCTTCGGGTCCCAGTGCTCGTTGCGGACCAGGACCAGCTTCTTGTCGCGGTCGTACGACTCGATCTTGTACGGGCCGGAGGAGAACGGGCGGGCGTCGTACTGGGTGCCCTTCTCCTGGGACTGTGGCACGGGCGCGAAGGTCGGCAGGGTGGCGGTCGCGGAGAACTCGGCGACCGGGCGCTTCAGTTCGAAGACGATCGTGCGGTCGTCGGGGGTCTTGACGGAGTCTAGGTGCTGCCCCTGGAGCGGGCCCTTGTAGCCCTCGGTGCCGGCCAGGTACTGGGCGGCGTAGTCGGGGCCGCCGGTGAGGTCGGGGGCGAAGGAGCGCTCGACGTTGTACTTGATGTCCTGGGCCTTGATCGGCGAGCCGTCCTCGTACTTCACGCCCTCTTTGAGGGTGAAGGTCCAGGTCTTGCCCCCGTTGGACGGGGTCCCGAGGTCGGTGGCGAGGTCGGGGACCAGCTCGCTGCCGGCCTTGCCGGGCTCGGCCTTGAAGGTGACGAGCGTGCGGTAGAGCAGCCGGGTGCCGAAGTCCATGGTCGGCATGACCCAGTTGCGGGCGGGGTCCAGGTGGGAGAAGTCCTGGTTGGACAGGACGGTGAGGGTGCCGCCCTTGACCGGGGTGCCGCCGAGGATCTTGCCGTCGTTCGCGGCGGCGGGGTTGGACGCGCCCGCGCCGGCCGAGCCCTTCTTGGTGTCGGAGCAGCCCGAGGCGCCGAGTGCGAGTGCTGCCACCAGGGCGGTGGCGAGGGCGAGTTGGGTGCGCTTGGTCATGGGTCACTCCAGTGAAGGGCCGCGCTCTATGATGTGACCGGTAACATAGTAATGTGAAATTGTACTGACAAGGGGTTGGGCGGCCCGTTATCCAGCCGTGTCCAAATCCCGCCCCGAAACGGGGTGTTGGGGCTCTGGCCTACGCTCACCGCTCATGGACACGGAAACGCGCAAGCTGCCCGACCTTCTCGCCGGCCTGGCGGTCAACCCCTTGCTGCCCGACGACCTGGCTGTCCGTCTTTTGGCACACGGGCAGGCCCACAACCTGACCTGCCGGCCGGGGTTCGCCCCGTCAACCGCGCTCTGCGGGGAGTTCGTCGCGAGTGGGCGGGCCCGAGAGCTGGCCCGCGTCCGGCTCCTGCCCGAGGCCGTTGCCGTACGGCTGGCCCGCGACCCCGACCCGGAGGTCCGGGCCGCGCTCGCGGCCCACGACCGTCCGGACGGTGACCGGCACGGGCTGTTCAGCTCCGACCCCGACGCGCGGGTGCGCCGCGCCCTTGCGGGCAACCCGCTCCTGAAACAGGATCTCCTCGCCCGGCTGGCCGCCGATCGGGATGCCGGGGTACGGGCTGCGGCTGCGGCTGCGTGGACCGACCCGCCCGCGGACACCTTGCGCGCACTGCTCATCGACCCGGCCGTGCAGGTCCGGGCGGCGGCCTGCACCCGCCGCCCGCCCCGCGACCTGTACGGGGCGCTGCTCGCCGATCCGGCCACCCGGCGGCGCGTGGTGCCCTTCCTGGAGCTGGACCGGGAGACCGCCACCGCGCTGGCGGCCGACCAGGACGAGGAGGTGCGGGACCGGCTCGCCCGGCACCCACAGCTCCCGGCGGAGGTGCGGGACCGGCTCGCACGGGACCCGGACGCCGGGGTGCGGGCGGCGGTCTTCGAGCGCGCGGACACCCCGCCGGGGTTGCGGGCGGAGATCCACGAGGGGCTGCTGGCCGGATACCGCCGGGCGGATGCGCCCCTGACCGCGGGCACGGGGGAGGATGAGGAGGACGGGGACTTCCTCTGCTACATCGCGTTCGTGGGGCTTGAGCTGGCCGCGTACCCGTGGGTGACGGCCGACCCGCTCCCGTACGCGGACTGCCCCTACGTCGGAATGCGGCGCGCGGCGGCCCGCAGCGAGGCCCTCCCAGTGGAGGCGCGCAGGCGGATGCACACCGACGAGGACGCGATCGTACGCTTCCTGGCCTTCGCCCGGACTCCGGACCCGGACCTCGACGTGGCCGAGGACATCGAACGGCGGCACCTGCGGGGCAAGTTCAGCGACCGGCCCGCCGACTGCGTACGGTTCCCACCCGAGACGTTGCGGCGGTTCGGCTCCGACCCGGACCCGCACCTGCGCGTCCTGGCCCTGCGGGACCCCGGCCTGCCCCAGGGACTCGCCGAGCGGCTCGCGGCGGACGAGAAAGCGCACGTGCGCCGCGCGGTCGCGGGCTCCGGACATCCCCGCTTGCCGGAGGCAACGCTGCTGCGACTGCTCAGCGACGCGGAAGGCCACGTCGCCGAGGCCGCGGCATCCTCACCGATGCTGCCGGAGGCGGCGATGAGGGCCGTCCTGGACCTCGCGGACGCGGCGGGCGGCCCATCCCTCCCGGACGACTGCGACTGCGACTGCGACCGCGACTGCGACTCCGACTAGATCCCCGAACCGAGGCGGCCCGGGGTTCGACCCACCGGCTCGTCGCGGCCCTGGGCCCAGAGGGAGCGGACGTGGCCGAGGTGGCGGGCCATGCACTCCTCGGCCGCCTCGGCGTTGCCGCTGATCATCAGGTCGAGCAGCTCGATGTGCTCCTCGGCCGAGGAGACCAGCTTGCCGGCCTCGTCCAGACCGGTCAGGCCGTAGAGCCGGGACCGCTTGCGCAGGTCCCCGACGGTCTCGACGAGGCGGTCGTTGCCCGCGAGGCCGAGCAGGGTCAGGTGGAAGCGGCGGTCCGCCTCCAGGTAGCCGATGAGGTTGTGCTCGCGCGCGCTGGTGACGATCTCCTCGGCGATCGGGCGCAGTTCCTCCAGCTGCTCGGCCGTGGCGATCTTCGTGATCCGGCCGATGGTGGGGACCTCGATCATCGTGCGCAGCTCGGTGTACTGGTCCAGGTCGCGCTCGCTGACCTCGGTGATCCGGAAGCCCTTGTTGCGGACGGGCTCCACCAGGCCCTCGCGGGCCAGGTCGAGCATCGCCTCGCGCACGGGCGTGGCCGAGACGCCCAGTTCGGCGGCGAGGCCGGGGGCCGAGTAGACGCTGCCCGGGCGCAGTTCGCCCGCTATCAGGGCTGCTCGGAGCGCATGGCCGACCTGGTCGCGCAGCCGTTCCTGAGCCTTGATGAGACTGTGCTGCTTGAGGTCACCCATTGCTTTTCCTCCGATGGCCCGACACCCTCGATGGGCAGAGGAACAGCGTACAATGTCACGTTGCGCTGCTCGCCCCGGCGGCCTCGAACAAAGCGACCGCCACGGCAAGATCCTCCCAGGCCATGCCCACACTCTTGAAGAGCTGTGGACAACTCCGCGACCCTCCGGCCGGCAGCCGACCGGCCACCAGGTCGGCGAGGGTGCCGGTGATATGACCGGGCCCGATGGCACCCTCCGCCTCCGGGACCAGCAGGTCCCCCGCCTCGCGCAAGGCCGCCGCCCGCGACTCCACGTACACCGCCGCCCGTCGCACGAGGGCGGTGTCCGTCTCCCGGGCCGTCGGCTCGTGCGAGCCGACGGCGACGACGGTGGCGCCCGGGCCGACCAGACGCCCGTCGAAGAGGGGCTCGCGGGCGGTGGTGCAGCAGACGACCAGATCGGCGTCGGCCACGTCCTTCGCGGTGCCGGTACGGGCCGCGGGCCCCAGGGTGCGGGCGTGCGCGGCGAGCCGGTCCGCGCCCTCGGGGTTCCGGGCGACCACCACCACCTCCGCCAACTCCCGCACCGCGAGTGCCGCTTCGAGGTGGCCGTACGCCTGCGGTCCCGAGCCGAAGAGCACCAGCCGCAGCGGCCGCCCGGCCGGGGCCAGGTGGCGCAGCGCCAGGGCGGAGACCGCCGGGGTGCGCAGGGTGGTCAGGGCGGCTCCGTCGAGCAGGGCGAGCGGGCACAGGGTCGGCCCGTCCAGCAGCAGGTAGGACCCGGTGATCCGGGGCAGCCCGCGGCCGGGGTTGCCGGGCGCCACCCCGGCGATCTTCACCCCGGCGTACGAGGCGGACGCGGCGGGCATCAGCAGCAGTTCGCCCCCGCCGGGTACGGGGAGCGCCGTGCGCTGCGGGCAGCCCTCCGGGTCGAGGCCGCCGAGCAGGGCGGCGGCCAGGGCGTCGGCCGCCATGGCCGGGGTCAGCAACCCTTCCATGTCGGCCGCGCTCAACTGCGGGATGCTCACAGGAGGAAACCCGTCCCCAGCGGGTCGTGCGGGTCCACCGTGAAGGTGTGTTCACCGGTCCGGTAGGCGGTGCCGGTGACCTCGGTGACACCGCCGGGCAGCACGCGCCCGGTGAACACCGTGCCCGTGACCGACTCGTGCAGCAGGTCCTCGCCGGGGCCGAGCCGCCCGTCCTCCGCGAGCAGTGCGAGCCGCGTCGAGGTGCCGGAGCCGCAGGGCGAGCGGTCGATCTGCCCGTCGGCGAAGACGGTGACGTTGCGCTGGTGCGGGCCGAAGGGAGTGTCGGGCAGCTCCTCGTGGAGGATCACCCCGTAGACCCCGGACAACAGGGGGCTGTCCGGGTGCCAGGTGGCGGGATGCGTGGCGAGCGCGGCCCGGATCTCCACGCCGGCCCGTACCAGGTCGGGCAGGGCCGCCCGGGTGACCTCCAGGCCGAGGTCCCGGGCGCGGACCGAGGCGTAACAGGCCCCGGCGTGCGCGATGTCCACCTCGGCGAGTCCGAGCGTGGTGGCGACGGGCACCTTGCGGGCGCTCACCCGGGACGGGACGTTGCGGAAGGTGACGCCGGTGGTGCGACCGCCGTCCCGGTGCACGGTGGCGGTGACCCGGCCGGACGGCACGTCGATGCGCACCTGGGCGTCCCCGTCGTCCGGGGCGGCGACCAGGCCGGTGTCCACGGCCCAGGCCCCGAGGGCCATGGTGCCGTGTCCGCAGGCCGTGGAGTAGCCGTCCTTGTGCCAGAACAACACCCCGAAGTGGGCGCCGTCGTCATCGGCCGGGACGACGAACCCGCCGTACATCCCGGCGTGCCCGCGCGGCTCCTGCACGAGCAGCCGCCGTACGTCGTCCAGCGCGCTCCGCCGCGGAGCGGTCCCGGAGCCTCCCGGGCCGATGGCGGTGGCGCACCGCTCGGCGACCGTGTCCCCGGGGACGGGTGGCAGGCCTTGAGCCGCGACGTCGACGATCCGGAAGGGCTCTCCGGCGGTGTGGTAGTCCACCGTGCGGACGGTGTTCAAAGGAGGAAGCCTCCGGGGAAGGGGTCGGTCGGGTCGAGGAAGTACTGGGCGGTGCCGGTGATCCAGGCCCGGCCGGTGACGGTGGGCACGACGGCGGGGAGCCCGCCGACCGTGGTCTCGCCGACGAGCCGGCCGGTGAACTCGGTGCCGATGAAGGACTCGTTGACGAAGTCGGTGTCGAGGTCGAGCAGGCCGCGGGCGTGCAGTTGGGCCATGCGCGCGCTGGTGCCCGTACCGCAGGGCGAGCGGTCGAACCAGCCGGGGTGGATGGCCATGGCGTGCCGGGAGCGGCGGGCGTCGGAGCCGGGGGCGGCGAGGTAGACGTGCTTGACCCCGGCGATGGAGGGGTTCTCGGGGTGGACGGGACGGTCGTCGCTCGCGTTGATCGCGTCCATGATCGCGAGGCCGGCGGCGATCAGGTCGTCCTTGCGGGCCCGGTCGAAGGGGAGGCCGAGGGCGTCGAGTTCCACGAAGGCGTAGAAGTTGCCGCCGTAGGCCAGGTCGTAGGTGACCGTGCCGAAGCCGGGGACCTCGGTCTTCAGGTCGAGGCCGACGCTGAAGGCGGGGACGTTGGTGAAGGTGACGGCGGTGGCCGCCCCGTCCTCGACGCGGACGTCGACGCTCACCAGTCCGGCCGGGGTGTCGAGCCGGACGGTGGTGACCGGCTCGACGGCCGGCACCATGCCCGTCTCGACCAGGACGGTGGCGACCCCGATGGTGCCGTGCCCGCACATGGGGAGCAGGCCCGACACCTCGATGTACAGGACTCCGTAGTCGGCGTCGGGGCGGGTGGGGGGCTGCAGGATGGCGCCGCTCATCGCGGAGTGCCCGCGCGGTTCGTACATGAGCAGGGTCCGGACGTGGTCCATGTGCTCGATGAAGTGGAGCCGCTTCTCGGCCATGGTGGCGCCGGGGATCACCCCGACGCCCCCGGTGATCACCCGGGTCGGCATGCCCTCGGTGTGCGAGTCCACCGCGTGGTAGATGTGGCGCGTACGCATGGGGTCCCCCCGATTGGTTAGTTGAGGCCCTCGGCGAGGGCCTTTTCGGTGGCGGCGCGGACGGCGGCCTCGATCTCGCCGGTCAGCGGGAAGCGCGGCGGGCGGGTGGCGCCGCCGGGGCGGCCGGCCAGGTCCATGGAGAGCTTGATGGCCTGGACGAACTCGGTCTTGGAGTCCCAGCGCAGCAGGGAGTGCAGGGACTTGTAGAGCGGCAGGGCGGTGGTGAGGTCGCCCGCGACTGCGGCCCGGTAGAGGGTGGCGCAGGACTGCGGGAGGGCGTTGGGGTAGCCGGCGATCCAGCCGACCGCGCCGGCGAGGGCGAGTTCGAGGAGGACGTCGTCGGCGCCGATGAGCAGGTCGAGGCCCGGGGCGAGTTCGGCGATCTCGTAGGCGCGGCGCACGTCGCCGCTGAACTCCTTGACGGCGACGATGGAGCCGTCGGCGTGCAGTCGGGCGAGCAGGGCCGGGGTCAGGTCCACCTTGGTGTCGTACGGGTTGTTGTACGCGACGACGGGCAGCCCGGCGCCGGCGACCTCGGCGTAGTGGGCGCGGACGGTCTCGTCGTCCGCACGGAAGGCGTTGGGGGGCAGGAGGAGGACCGAGCCGGCCCCGGCCTCGGCCGCCTGGTCGGCCCAGCGGCGGGCTTCGGCGCTGCCGTAGGCGGCGACGCCGGGCATGACGCGGGCGCCGTCGCCGGCCGCCTCGACGGCGGTCCGGACGACGCGCGCCCGCTCTTCGTCGGTGAGGGTCTGGTACTCCCCGAGGGAGCCGTTGGGGACCACGCCGTCGCAGCCGTTGGCGATCAGCCAGGCCACGTGTTCGGCGTAGGCGTCGTAGTCGACGGTGAGGTCCTCGCGCAGCGGGAGCGCGGTGGCGACCATGATGCCGTGCCAGGGGCGGGTGCGGGGCGGGATGGGCGCGGGGGTGTGCGCGTGGTTCATGGGTGAGCTCCCTAGAGTGGTGTGTGACATTTTACTAGTGGGTGTGAGGCGGCCACAAGGGCCCGGAGGGGGCGGATCGACTCGGATCAGCCGACGGCGGGAGGAAGTTCGGGCGGAAGTTCGGGCGGAAGTTCGGCGAGGTGGCGCAGCGGGACCGGGCAGGAGAACGGGCGCCGGTCGGGGGCCGGCTCCTGCCCCGCGAGGGCGGCGATGGCGGGGCCGCACATCCGGCCCTGGCACCAGCCCATGCCGGCCCGGGTGAGGAGTTTGACCGTACGGGCGTCCCGCGCCCCGAGGCCGCCCGCGGCCTCGCGGATCCGGCCGGCCGGGACCTCCTCGCAGCGGCACACGAGGGTGTCGTCGGGGAGCCAGCCCGTCCAGGCCCGGCCCGGGCGGTGGGCGGAGGCCATCGCGTCGGCGAAGGCGCGCAGCCGGGCGCGGGCCCGGGTGAGGGCGGCGGGGGCGGGCCGTCCGGCGGCCGCGTGGGCGGCGATCTCCCCCTCCGTGAGGGCGAGTTGGGCCCCGCCGATGCCGCCGGTCTCCCCCGCGGAGAGGATGCCGGGCACGGAGGTGCGGCCCTCGGCGTCCAGGTCGAGGGCGACCGTGCCGTCGGGGCTCCGGCGGGTGGCGCAGCCGAGGCCGGTGGCGAGTTCCAGCTGGGGGACGAGCCCGTGGCCCACGGCCAGGGCGTCGCACGGGATTCGGCGGGCGGTGCCGGGCAGCGGGCGCCAGTCCCGGTCGAGCCGGGCCACGGTGACGGCCTCGACCCGGTCGGTGCCGTGCGCCTCGGTCACCGCGTGCCGGGTGAGGAGCCGGATGCGGTGCCTGGCGAGGGCTCCGCCGAAGGTGGCGGCCTCGACGAGCTTGCCGGGGTTGCGCAGCAGGGCGGGGAGGTGTCCGGCGTACGCGGTGTACGCGCCCGCCTCGACCACGGCGGGCACGGCGGCTCCGGCCGCGGAGAGCGACCCGGCCACGGCGAGCAGCAGCGGGCCGCTCCCGGCGACGACCACCCGCTTGCCGGGGAGCACGAGCCCGGCCTTGAGCATGGCCTGGGCGCCGCCGGCTCCGACGACCCCGGGAAGGGTCCAGCCGGGGAAGGGGAGTTGACGCTCGTAGGCGCCGGTGGCGAGGAGCACGGCCGCGGCCCGTACGCCTGCGGCTCGCTCGTCGGGGCCTGCCACGGCGTGCAGGGTCCACTCCGTGGCGGGACCCTTGCCCGGGACTACCGACCAGACGTGGTGGGTCGGGAGGTACGTGATCCGGCCCGCCGCGATATGGGCGCGCAGGGCGGCTTCGCGGCGGGCGAAGGCGGCCCAGCCGTGGTGCAGGGCCTCGGGGCGGGGGGCGCCCAGCTCGGGCGCGGGGCGGCGGTAGTACTGCCCGCCGGGCAGCTCCCCCGCGTCGAGCAGGGTGACGCGGAGGCCGAGGTCGGCGGCGGTGACGGCGGCCGCGAGGCCGGCCGGGCCGGCGCCGACGATCGCCAGGTCTGCGGGGGCCACGGGGCCGGGGCCGGCGGGGCCGGCGGGGCCGGCGGGGCCGGCGGGGCCGGCGGGCTCAGACGGCGAGGTCGGCATGGCCGGTTCCCTCCTGGGTGGTGACGGTGTCGCCCTCGCGGGCGGGGACCAGGCAGGCGCGCTGGTTGGGGCGGCCGTTGACGGTGACGAGGCAGTCGTAGCAGCTCCCGATCCCGCAGAACGCGCCGCGCGGGGCACCGGTCTCGCGGGTGGTCCGCCAGGCGAGGATGCCGGCCGACCAGAGGACGGCGGCGATGGACTGGCCCGCCTGCGCGGGCAGTTCGCGGCCGTCGAAGCCGATGGTGTAGGTGGCCGAAGGGGTGCCGCCGACCAGTGAGCGGGGGGTGCGCATCAGGGGGTCCTCCTCGGGGTGGTGCGGTTCCCCTGCCGGGGGCCGGCCGGGCTGCGTGTGGGGGCCGGGGCCGGGGTGGGGTGTTGTCCGGGACTCATGATTTATGGCGCCCTGGCTGTACCGGTCTGTGCGGGTGGGTGTCGCGCCACAAATCACGTTTTACGTCCCGGACAACACCCCACCCCGTCCCCGTCCCTGGGCGACTTCGGCGAAATTCAGCCTCGCCGGCGTTTGAGGCGCGGGGGGCTGGGGGCTGGGGGCGGAGCCCACCGTTTCGGGAAGGGGCGGGGTGGGGGAACGGCTCCGCGCAGCGGGAGGGTGGCCGGGTCATGTGAAGCGCTCCGGGCGGAACGGGGAGAGGGGGAGCGCGGGTTCGGTTCCCGTCAGGGCGGCGGCGATGAGCAACCCCGTCACGGGGGCCAGCCCGATGCCCGCGCCCTCGTGGCCACAGGCGTGCAGCAGCCCGGGACGGCGGGGGTCGGGCCCGATCGCCGGGAGGTGGTCGGGGAGGTAGGGGCGGAAGCCGTGGTAGGTGCGCAGGACGCGGATGTCGGCGAGGACCGGGAAGAGGGCTGCCGCCTGGGACGCCAGGCGGCGCAGGGCTTCGGTCGAGAGCGAGCGGTCGAAGCCGACGCGTTCGCGGGTGGCGCCGATCAGAACGGGCCCCGATGGGGTGCCCTCGACCACCGCCGAGGACTGGAGCGCGGCGGAGCCGCTGGCCACGTCCGCGATGTAGTCGGCGGCGTAGACCTTGTGGCGGACGACGCGCGGCAGGGGTTCGGTCACCAGGACGAAGCCGCGGCGCGGGAGGACGGGCAGGCTCACGCCCGCGAGTTCCGCGATGCCGCCGGCCCAGGTGCCCGCCGCGTTGATCACGGCCGGGGCGTGGAGGGTGCGGCGAGGGGTGCGGACCCCGCGTACGGTGCCGCCCTCCGTGAGGATGGCCACGACCTCCTCGCCGAGGTGGAGCTCCGCTCCCGAGGCGGCCAGCAGGCGGGCCGCCGCCTGGGCGGGCTGGACCTGGGCGTCCTGGGGGTAGTGGAATCCGCCGGCCAGGCCGGGTGTTAGATGGGGTTCCAGGTCGTGGAGGGCGTCCGCCGCCACCTCGACGGACTCGACGCCGGCCTTGCGCTGGCCTTCCGCGAAGCCGCGCAGGGCGTCGACCGCGGCCGGGGTCGCGGCGACCACGAGGCCGCCCTTGGGCTCGTACTCGATCTCCCGGGGGAGTTCGGCGGCGAGTTCGCGCCAGAGGCGGGTGGACAGCAGGGCCAGGTCGAGCTCCGGGCCGGCCTCCTTGTCGGAGACCAGCAGGTTGCCCTCGCCGGCGCCGGTCGTACCACCCGCGACCGGGCCGCGGTCGACGACCGCCACGGAGAGTCCGGCGCGGGCCGCGTAGTACGCGCAGGCCGCTCCGACGACGCCGGCGCCGATGATCACGGCGTCCAGGGAGTGTCTCTTGAGCACGGCAGTAATATGTCACATTCTTTAGGGGCTGCCCAGACCGGTCCCGCGGATGCGGGACCGGTCCGGTACGGATCAGCTGCGGAGCGGGCCCTCGCAGCTGTAACCGGAGGTCCCGGCCACCTTGTTGGACCAGATCTCCACCGGGCCGAAGGAGCAGTTCATGTCGGCCAGGTTGTTCGAGGCCGCGCCGGCCCGGTCGAGGATGAAGTAGTCGACCGTCTCGGACATGTCCTTGAAGTTCTGGTCGTCGCTGCGCCAGTTCTTCAGGTTCGCGGTGATGCGTCCGGTACAGGTGAAGCGGCGCTTGCCGGGCTCCCCGTTCTCCACGCAGTCGGGGGTGTTGTACGTGGCCGTGGCGAAGGCCGACTTCACCGAGGAGAGCGCCGAGTCGCGCAACTGCTCGTTCGGGGTGTAGGCGGTGTTCGGCACGTAGAGCTGGTCGACCTTGGCGATCTGCGCGTCCAGGAAACGGTCGTAGTCGCGCTGGAGGTAGGTGTCCGCGCCGAGGCGGTGGCGCCAGGCGTCGTACGCCGCCACGTCGTTGGCCCGAAGGTGCGTGTACATCTCGCGCAGCAGTGAGGGCTTCTCGGTCCACAGGAACTCGAAGAACGTGCCGGCGTAACTGTAGAAGCGGAAGCCGTCGCCGTCGTAGGTGGCGTTCAGCAGCTGCTCCACCGACATGCGGGGGCCGCCGCCCGCGGTGTCGTTGATGATGCTCTTGACCAGGGACTTGCGAACGGCGATGCCGTTGTCGCGGGTGGCGCCGTCGAAGAACTCGGCGGTGCCCTCGTCCATGGCGGTCGTACGGTCGCCCTCGTACCAGGGGCCTTCGCCGAAGAAGCCGGGGACGGCGTAGCGGCCGTTGAGGTAGTGCGTGTACTCGTGGCGGAAGAGCTCTTCGAGGGTGAGCGAGGAGTCCTGCGGGACGCGGCGCTGGTAGGTGTAGAAGGTGGCGCCGTTCTCGATGTAGATGCCGCCGTTGTTGGTGCCGTAGCCCGTCAGGATCGGGTGGTAGTTCTCGTAGTCGGCGCGGGAGGCGTAGAGCACGATGTTCAGGGTGGCGTTGGGGTCGCCCGCGAGCGGCTGGTCGGTGCCGAGGACACGGTGGTACTGCGCCTTGACCTGCTTGCTCGCGTAGTAGAGCTGGTCGACGGTGGCCCGGTCGAGGCCGGTGCGGACCTTGATGGCGCCGTTGTCGTAGGTGTAGGTGTACGGGAAGATCTGCTTCTCGATGTCCTCCTTGCAGACCCCGTACTGCTTGCACGCCTCGTAGAAGTTGAGCCAGGAGACGATCTTGGCCCAGGGCTCGGTACCGAGGGCGGTCTTCACCGGCCCCAGCATCGCGCCGAGGTCGGCGACGACCTGGTCCTTGAGACCCGCGACCTGGCCGAACCGGGCGTACTCGCCGATGGCGTCGCGCGCCACCCAGGCGTTGCCCGTGCCCTTGAGGTGGGTGTAGTTCGCGAAGGCCTTGAAAGTGGCGCGGTAGGAGGCGTCGGCGGCCACGGCCGTGTGGAAGGCGGCGTCGTTGTTGCCCGGGTAGACGCCGAGGTAGTTGACGGACAGGGCGGCGAGGGCGGCGCCCGCCCAGCCGGCGTCGAGGTTGGTAGCCGGGTGGGCCGGGTCCATGGTGGCCAGGACCTTCTTGATGAGGCCGAGCTGGTGCTGGCGCAGGCCCGGCGCGCTGCCCGCGTAGAGGGCCTCGCGCAGGGTGCGGGCGTTGGAGGCGGTCACGTCGAAGGTGTGGGCGGCGCCCGCGAAATCGGCGATGGCCCGGCGCATGGCGTCCACGGTCGGGGCGTCGGTGACGTCGATCTCGGAGCGCGAGTAGTCGTGGTAGGCGACCGCGTGCAGGTACGTGAACATCTCCTCCAGGTGGGAGGAGTTACGGCCGTCGTGCGCGGCGGCCAGGCTGGATATTCGCCGGGAGACGGCCTGGACGTGCGCGTCCGACATCACCGGGGCGAGGCGGGCGTCCCAGGTCCAGATGAGGCCGCGCAGGCAGCCGTCGGCGGTGACCGCCTGGTCGGCGAGGAAGTCGGCGAACTGCTCCGGGGAGAGGCCCTTGATCCCGTCGAGGGTGCAGGGGACGCCCGCGGCGACGGTCAACGCGGTCGGGGCCGCCTGGCCGGTGGCCTTGCGGCTCTTCTCGCTGCGCTCGGCGGGCGCGGCGGCGGCCGTGGAGGCACCGGGAACCTTCCCGGCGAGGTCCCTCCCGCCGGGGGCGTGGGAGTCCGCCGGGGTGTCGCCCTTCGCGTTGGCGAGGTGGTCGACCTCGTCGAACGGGTTCGCGGCCGGGGCCCCGCCGGAGAAGGTGCCGGGTACGGCGCTGCCCGTGACGGCGGCGCTTCCCCGGTCTGCGGCCTGGGTCACCGCCTGGCCCGCGGAGGCGAGGAGGGTGACCGTCACGGCCGAGGCGAGGAGGGTCGAACGCACGGTTTTGTGCTTGAACACCGAGAACTCCTGGTTGGAGAGGGTGAAGTGGGGGGTGGTGCGTGAACTGCCCTGGTGCGTGAACTGCCCTGGGTCACACGGCGTTTGACGGGGATTAACGTGCCGCGGTGTGAGCTGTAACATAGTAATGTGAAATTGCACTGACAAGACCTGTGCGCCCATCAGTTCGCGTCTTCTTGAGGGAGCCCCCGTGACCGACACCCCCTCCCGGCTCAACACGGGCAGCCATGACCTGCCCGTATCCCCCGAGTTGTCCCGGTTCATGGCGGGCGCCTGGGCCCCGTCCCCGCTGTCCGGCTCCGAGCGCGTACCCTCGTACGCCGTCACCCCCGCCCGCCGGGCCCGGCTCTCGGCGCTGTTCCCGGGCGAGCGGCTGATCGTCCCGGCCGGTGAGCTGAAGGTCCGCTCCAACGACTGCGACCACCGCTTCCGCCCGCACAGCGCGTACGCCTGGCTGACCGGCCTGACGGGCGAGGACCAGGTCGGGCACGTCCTGGTCATGGAGCCCTCCGGCCCGCCCGGGCACGAGGCGGTGTTGTACCTGCGGCCGCGCTCGCCGCGGGCGGACGGGAACGAGGAGTTCTACCGGGACCGCCGGTACGGGGAGTTCTGGGTGGGCCGCAGGCCCGACCTGGCCGAGGCCGAACGCCTCACCGGCCTGCGCTGCGCCCACCTGGACGCCCTGGGCTCACCGGCCGGCCGCGACGCGTCGCGCGACACCGAACTCGCCGCCGCCCTGTCGGAACTGCGCCTGGTGAAGGACGCCTGGGAGGTCGAGCAGCTCCAACTGGCCGTCGACCACACCACGGCCGGGTTCGAGGACGTCGTACGGGCCCTGCCGCGCGCCCTGGCCCATCCGCGCGGGGAGCGTTGGATCGAGGGGGTCTTCGGCCTGCGCGCCCGGGCCGAGGGCAACGGCACCGGGTACGACACCATCGCGGCGTCGGGCGCCCACGCGTGCGTCCTGCACTGGATCCGCAACGACGGCCGGCTGAACGGGGACGAACTGCTGCTCCTGGACGCGGGCGTGGAGACCGACACCCTGTACACGGCGGACATCACCCGCACCCTCCCGCTGTCGGGACGCTTCTCCCCCGTCCAGCGGCAGGTCTACGAGCTGGTCCTGGCCGCACAGGACGCGGGCATGGCGGCGCTGCGCCCCGGGGCGAGCTTCCGCGACTTCCACCGGGCCGGGATGCGGGTGATCGCGGAGGGCCTGGCGGACTGGGGCGTACTGAAGGACGCCGAGGGCGACCTGCACCGGCGCTACACGCTCTGCAGCAGCGGCCACATGCTGGGCCTCGATGTCCACGACTGCGCGAAGGCCCGGTCGGAGACCTACCTGGACGGCGTCCTGGAGGAGGGTCAGGTCCTGACGGTGGAGCCGGGACTGTACCTCCAGCCGGACGACGAGACCCTCCCGGCGGAGCTGCGCGGCATCGGCGTCCGCATCGAGGACGACCTGGTGATCACGGCGGACGGCGCCCGCCTGATGTCGGGGGCGCTGCCGCGCACGGTCGCGGGCATCGAGGAGTGGATGGGCCGGCTGCTGAACGGCTAGCGCTGTGGCCGGAAAGGTTTGCCGCGGTCCGACAACGCGGCGAGGTGCCGTACCTGGGGGCACCTCCCAGCGGTAGCTGGGGGAGCGCCGTGACCCGGTGAACCTCTCCGGTCACAGCGCTAGGCGGCGCGGGGGGCTTCGAGTCGGCCGACGAGCTCCTCCACGAAGGCGTCCAGGTGTGGCGGCAGCTCGCCGGTCCGGGTGGCGCAGAACCAGGTCCGGGTCAGCGGCTTCGCGCCGATCTGTACGAGCGCGAGACCGTGCGAGCCCGCGTACGGGGCGGCCACCCAGTTGGGCAGCACCGTCACGCCCTGGCCGCCGGCCACCATCTCGACGACCAGGTCGGTCACCACGGGCATCGTGGTGATCCGGCCGGGCCGGGCCCCGACGGGGATCGGCAGCGGCAGGGACGGGATGCGCTTCTGGTCGTAGAAGTCGTAGAGCACCAGGTCGACGCCGTCGAAGTCACGGGCGGTCAGGTACTTGCGACCGGCCCACGCGTGCCCGGCGGGCACCACGGCCACCATCTCGTCGTCGAACAGCCGGGTCAGGGACACCCGGTCCATCTGCACGTCGGGTTTGGTGACGAGCGCGACGTCGACCAGGTCGGCGAGGAGCGCCGGGACCGGCGCGTCGTCGGCGACGGTCTCGATGCGCACGTCGATGCCCGGCTCGCGCTCGCGGAAGGCGCGCAGCACCGGCGGCAGCCACGGGAAGGTGGTGCTGCACTGCGCGGTGAAACGGACCCGCCGGTCGCGCCCGTCGCGGATCTCCCGCAGATCGCGGGTGGCCGACTCCAGTTCGCCGAGGACCTGGCGGGCGGCGACGAGCAGCCGGCGCCCGGCGGCGTTCGGCACCAGCCGGCGGCCCTGACGGTCGAACAGGGGCATGCCGAGGCGGGCTTCCAGCCGGGTCAGCCGCTGACTGAGGGCCGGCTGGCTGACGTAGAGCCGCTCGGCGGCGGCGGTCAGCGAGCCGGCTTCGGCGGTGGCGTCGAGCAGCTCCAGGTCACGCAGGTCCACATCCATAACCATGGATTATCACATGCTTCAAATTCCGTCGTGGTGTTATGGGTTGAGGGACCATAGCTTCGTGGTGTCAGCCGGACGAACCCGTCCGGCGAACCGCACCGAAAGGCATCCACCATGACCACGACCACTGCTCTCGTCACCGGATCCTCCAGCGGCATCGGCCTGGACATCGCCCGGGCCTTCCTGGCGAGCGGCGCGAACGTCGTCCTGAACGGCCGGGACGCCGACCGCCTCGCCAAGACCGCCGCCGGCCTCGGCCATCCGGAGCGGACCGCGTGGGTCGCGGGCAGCATCGCCGATCCGGCGACCGGCGAGGCCCTCGTCCGTACGGCGCTGGAGCGCTTCGGTCGCATCGACGTCCTGGTCAACAACGCGGGCACCTTCGCCCCCAAGCCCTTCACCGAGGTCACGGAGGCCGAACTCGACGGCTTCCTGACGGGCAACCTGAAGGGCACCTACGTCACCACCCAGGCCGTGGTGCGGGCGCTGCGCGCGCAGGGCGAGGGCGGCAGCATCGTCAACATCGGCACCGTCCTGGTGGACCACGGGCTGGCCGGCTTCCCGGCGAGCGCGCCGGTGGTCAGCAAGGCCGGTGTGCACGGGCTGACCACGAGCCTGGCCGCCGAGTTGGCGGCCGACGGCATCCGCGTCAACCTCGTCTCGCCCGGCATCATCCGCACCCCCCTGCACGAGGGCTCCGACGTGGACTCCTTCGGCGGACTCGCCCTCCTGAACCGGGTCGGGGAGGCCTCCGAGATCGCCGAGGCCGTGCTGTACCTCGCGGGCGCCAACTTCGTGACGGGGCACGCCCTGCGCGTGGACGGCGGCCACGTCACCGGCCGCGCCGTCTGAGCCACCGCCCCCGCCCCGCCCCTTACCGGAAGGACTTCCCTCGCCATGCCGTACGTCAACGTCAAGATCACCCGAGAAGGGGCCACCGCCGCGCAGAAGGCCGAGATCATCGCGGGGGTGACCGACCTCCTGGTCAAGGTCCTCGACAAGGACCCGGCCACCACGTTCGTCCTCATCGACGAAGTCGCCCTGGAGGACTGGGGCATCGGCGGCCTCCCGGCGGACGAATACCGCCGCCGGGCGAGCAGCTAGCCGCCGTATACGCTGCGCGGAGCCCCGGGCGCCACCCGCACCCGCGCCTCAAACGCCGGCGGGGCTGGATGCGGCTGATGCCGTCTGCCTCGCGCGGCTCAAAGATCGGGGCTCCGCCCCGTACTCCCCCAGACTCCGTCCGGGGCCCCACGCCTCAAACGCCGGCGGGGCTGGAATTGCCCTGCGGGCATCCAGCCCACCGGGCACAGTCATGGCGCGGAGCGCCATTGCCTGCCCGGGCGCAAGGTCGCGCTGCGCGCACTTGCAGGCTGCCGCCGGGCAAAATCCAGCCCCGCCGGCGTTTGAGGCGCGGGGTACGGGGCGGAGCCCCGATCTTTCAGCCGCACCGGCGATGGAGGCGCACCCACCCAGCCGCGCCGGCGTTTGAGGCGCGGGGGCTGGGGCGGAGCCCCAGGAAGCCTGGTCCGCGGGGCTACGGGAGGACCGCCAGGCCGTCGAGTTCCACCAGGGCCGCCTCGTCCCACAGGCGGACCACGCCGATCACGGCCATCGCGGGATAGTCCCGCCCCGCCAACCGCCGCCATATCCGGCCCAGTTCGGCCGCCTGCTCGCGATACGCCGGCACGTCGACCGCGTACACCGTGACCCGGGCCAGGTGCGCCGGGGTTCCGCCCGACGCGGCAAGGGCCGCCAGGAGGTTGGTCAGCGCCACCTCGAACTGCTCCACCAGGCCCTCCCCCACCACCTTCCCCCCGCCGTCCAGCGCGGTCTGGCCCGCCAGGAACACCAGCCGCGAGCCCGTCGCCACCACCGCGTGGGAGAAGCCCGTCGCCGGCGACAGGGCAGAGGGGTTGATCCGCTCCAGGCTCATCGCGCCGCCACCTCCCGGTAGAGCTCCTTCGCGATGATCGAACGCTGCACCTCGCTCGCCCCCTCGTAGATCCTCGGCGCCCGCACCTCCCGGTAGAGGTGCTCCAGCAGGTGCCCCCGTTGGAGGGCGACCGCGCCGTGCAGTTGGACCGCGTGGTCCACCACGTACTGGGCCGTCTCCGTGGCCAGCAGCTTGGCCATCGCCGCCCGGCGCGGTACGTCGCCCGCTCCCCCGTCGTGCGCCCCGGCCGCCGCGTACACCAGCAGCCGGGCCGCCTCCGTGCGGGTGGCCATCTCCGCCACCCGGTGCCCGACCGCCTGCAATTCGCTCAGGGTCCCGCCGAAGGCGGCGCGGCCCGCCGTGTACGCGAGCGTGGCGTCCAGCGCGGCGCGGGCCATGCCCACCGCGAAGGCGCCGACGCTGGGCCGGAAGAGGTTCAGGGTGTCCATCGCGACGCGGAAGCCGCGTCCGGGCTCGCCCAGCAGGTCACCCCGGCCGACCGGGACCCCGTCGAAGGCGAGGGCCCCGATGGGGTGCGGGGAGAGCATGTCCAGGGGCTCGCCGGTGAGTCCGGGCCGGTCCGCCGGGACCAGGAAGGCGGTGACGCCCTTCGCGCCCGGCCCCTCACCCGTCCGGGCGAAGACGGTGTAGAAATCGGCCTCCGGGGCGTTGGAGATCCAGCACTTGTGCCCGGTGAGGACCCAGCCGCCCCCGGAATCGGGCACGGCCGCCAGTTCCAGGGCCGCCGCGTCCGAGCCCGCCCCCGGCTCGCTCAGCGCGAACGCGGCCACCGCCCGCCCCGCGCGCACCTCCGGCAGCCAGCGCTCGCGCTGTTCGGCGCTGCCCGCCCGCAGTACGGGATACGCCCCCAGCCCCTGGAGGGCGAGCGCCGTCTCGGCCTCCGTGCAACCGTAGGCGAGGGACTCCCGCAGCAGGCACAGCTCCAGCGCGCCCGCCGTGAACACCCGTTCCAGCAGGCCGAGCTCGCCCAGCGCCGTCAGCAGCGGCCGGTTGACCCGGCCCGGCTCCCCCTTCTCTGCCAGCGGCCGCAGCCGCTCGGCCGACAGTGCGCGCAACTGCCCGCACCACTCCTCCTGGTCCACCCCGAGCGCGAATCCGTTCATCCGAACATCCCCGCTTCTATCGCGTCCTGTTGACTGCCGTCACCATCACGATACGCTCGTGATGGTGACCGCACGGCCCGCTCCACCCCACCCGGGACCGTCGCAAGGGGGCGAACCCGCCTTGGACCTGAAGCCTTCCGCTCACACCGACACTTTTGCCCGCGACCATCTGCCACCCGCGGACGCCTGGCCGGAGCTCCTCTTCGAGCTGCCCGAACTGGCCTACCCGGACCGCCTGAACTGCGGAGCCGAGCTGCTCGACGCCACCATCGCCCGGTTCGGACCCGAGGGTCCCGGCCGCCCCGCGTTCCGCACCGGAACCGGCGAGGTGTGGACGTACGGGGGCCTGCGCGAGCGCGTGGACCGGCTCGCCCACGTGCTCACCGCCGACCTCGGCGTCGTCCCCGGCAACCGGGTGCTGCTGCGCGGGCCCACCGGCCCCTGGCTCGCCGCCTGCTGGCTCGCCGTGATGAAGGCGGGCGCGGTGGCGGTGACCGTACTGCCCCAGCAGCGCGCGCAGGAGCTGGCCACGGTCTGCGCGATGGCCCGGGTCGGGCACGCCCTGTGCCACGTGGACGTACTGGACGACCTGGTGAAGGCCGAGGTACCGGGGCTGCGGATCACCGCGTACGGGGGCGGGGCCGAGGACGATCTCCTCCGGCTGGCCGAGAGACACACCGAGCCCTTCGAGGCCGCCCCGACCTCCGCCGACGACGTCGCCCTGATCGCCTTCACCTCCGGCACCACGGGGCGGCCGAAGGGCTGCATGCACTTCCACCGCGATCTGCTCGCCGTGGCCGACACCTTCTCCCGCGGCGTGCTGCGCCCGCGCCCGGACGACGTCTTCGCGGGCAGCCCGCCGCTCGGCTTCACCTTCGGCCTCGGCGGGCTGGTCGTCTTCCCGCTGCGGGCCGGCGCTTCGGCCCTGCTGCTGGAGGAGGCGACGCCGCGGCACCTGCTGCCCGCGCTCGCGGAGCACCGGGTGACGGTGCTGTTCACCGCTCCCACCGCGTACCGGGCGATGCTGGACGCGCTGGGCCCGTACCACGTGGGCATGTACGACCTCTCCGCGCTGCGCCGCTGCGTCTCGGCCGGGGAGAACCTGCCCGCCGCCACCTGGCGCGCCTGGTACGAGCGCACCGGGCTGCGGATCATCAACGGCATCGGGGCGACCGAGCTGCTGCACATCTTCATCTCCTCCGCCGACGAGGACATCCGGCCCGGTACCACCGGCCGGGTGGTACCGGGCTGGCAGGCGCGGGTGGTGGACGCCTCCGGCCGGCCGGTCGCGGACAACGAGCCGGGGTTGCTGGCCGTGCGCGGTCCGGTGGGCTGCCGCTACCTGGCCGATCCGCGGCAGCGGGAGTACGTGAGGGACGGCTGGAACCTGACGGGTGACACCTACGTCCGGGACCCGGAGGGCTATTTCCACTACGTCGCCCGCGCCGACGACATGATCATCTCGTCGGGTTACAACATCGCGGGCCCGGAGGTGGAGGAAGCCCTCATGCGCCACCCGGACGTGGTGGAGGCCGCGGTGGTGGGCCGCCCGGACGAGCGACGCGGGCAGATCGTGGTGGCGTACACCGTCCCGCGCCAGGGCGCGGTGCTCACGGAGGAGGCCCTGCGCGTCTTCATGCGGGCCGAGCTGGCCCCGCACAAGTGCCCGCGCTCCTTCGTTTTCCTGCCCGCGTTGCCCCGTACCGCGACGGGCAAACTGCAACGGTTCCGGCTGCGGGATCTAGAGTGAAGTCGTGGTCGAGCAGCACACTCCGCGATCTCTGATCGTCACCTTCTACGGCGCCTACGGGCGGGCCTTCGACGGCCCGGTCCCGGTGTCCGCGCTGATCCGCCTGCTGGGCGCGGCCGGCGTGGACGCCCCGTCGGTCCGCTCGTCGGTGTCCCGGCTGAAGCGGCGCGGCTTCCTGCTGCCCGAGCGCGCGCCGGACGGCTCGGCCGCGTACGGGCTCTCCGAGGAGGCCCGCGAACTGCTGGAGGACGGCGACCGGCGGATCTACGGGGCTCCGCGCCGGTCCGAGGAGTGGCTGCTGGCCGTCTTCTCCGTCCCCGAGCAGGAGCGCGCCAAACGGCACCTGCTGCGCTCCCGGCTCGCCCGGCTCGGCTTCGGCGCGGTCTCGCCGGGCGTGTGGATCGCCCCGGCCCACCTGTACGGGGAGACCCGGCGCACCTTGGACCGGCTGCACCTGACGGCGTACGTGGAGCTGTTCCGCGGCGCCCACCTCGGCTTCGCCCCGACCGCCGAGTCGGTGTCCCGCTGGTGGGACCTGGCTGCGCTGGCCAAACAGCACGAGGAGTTCCTCGACCTCCACGAACCGGCCCTGCGCGCCCTCCAGTCGGGTCCACCCCCGGAGCCGGAGGCCGCCTACCGCGGCTACCTCCTCGCCCTGGACACCTGGCGCCGCCTCCCGTACGCCGACCCGATCCTGCCCCGCGAGCTGCTGCCGGCGGACTGGCCGGGCGACCGCTCGGCGGCGGTCTTCGCCGAACTCCACGACCGGCTGCGGGACGTCGGCTCCGGGTTCGTGGAACCGTAGCCGCGGCCGGGGCGTCACCTGATCTCGTGACCGGAAGAGAACACCCCCCGCACTGGGTCAGAGTCGAACCCATGCCCACGGACCCGCCCCCTGCCCCGGCCCCGGAGCCGCCCCGCACGTGGCCCGGCGTCCTCTCGGTGATCGCTTCCGGGCTGCTGGGCGCCGCGGCCGGATGCCTGGCGATCGCTCTCTCCTCCCGCGCACGCGCCTACTGCGACGCGGGCTGGGAAGCGGGTGGTGTGGCCGAGCTGACCTTCCTGCTCCCGGTCCTGGTGGTGGGCTTCGCGGTGTGCGCCGTGGTGGTCGCGAGGCTCACGCCGCGCCGGCACCCGCTGCTGCGGATGGTGCCGGTGGTGCTCGTGCTGGCGGTGCTGGTCATCTGGTTCTTCGCCGTCGAGGGCACCCTGGACGGGTATCCGGGGGATTCGGGGCTGTGCGGGCCGGACAACGTGCCGCCGTGGTGGCCGGGGTGGCTGCCCGCGTGAAAAGCGGGTGCACGAGGGTCGGGCCCCGCGCCAGGATGTGCCATGACTTGGACCTTCACCTCTGACCTGGCGGCCTATCTGGCCGCGGCGGGTCCGGCCGTGGCCGCGGAGCCCGTCGCCAATTCCGTCCTGCTCACCGTGACCGACGGGCTGAAGCGGCGCGGGACCTCCGCGTTCGGGTCCGACGAGCCCTTCTTCGGCTGGTGGACCGACGCCGACGGCACCGTCACCGGGGGCCTGCTGTGCACGCCGCCGTTCCCGCTCCTGCTCAGCGCGGTACCCGAGGAGGCGGTCCGGGCGCTGGGGGCCGCGCTGGCCACCGAGCCGCTGCTCGCCGGGCTGCACGGGATCAACGCCCGCCGTCCGGACGCGGAGGCGCTGGCCGAGGCCTGGGGGCGGCCCACCCGGTACGCCGAGGAGATCCGCCTGTACCGGCTGGCCGGGCTGGTCGACCCCGATCCCACCCCGGCCGGGCGGGCCCGGCTCGCCACCGAGGCGGACCTGCCGCTGCTGCTGGAGTGGATCGAGGCCTTCAACCGGGAGGCGGGTGTGCCGGGTCCGGCCTCCGAGGCGATACTGCGCGACCGGATCTCGTACGGCGGGATCCTGCTCTGGGAGGACGCCGGGGTGCCCGTCTCGCTCGCCTCCTTCAACCGCCCCGTCGGCTCCGCCGCCCGCGTCGGCCCGGTCTACACCCCACCCGAGGCCCGCCGTCGCGGGTACGCGGCCGGGGTCACGCACGCGGTGAGCGAAGCGGCGTACGCGTCCGGCGCCTCGGAGGTGCTCCTCTTCACGGACCTGGCCAACCCGACCAGCAACGGCGTCTACCTGCGTCTGGGCTACACCCCGGTCGAGGACCGGGCGGAGGTCGTGCCGAAGTGAGTACGCCGGACGAGCCGGACGAGCCGGACGGGCCGCTCGAACCGCTCTGGATGCTGGTGGCGAACGTCGTCGAGTGGCGCCGCTGCGGCGAGGGCGGGCAGGGGCAGCGCCCGGGCACGAAGACCTTCAAGGGCGGCGCCAAGCTGTACGTCTGCGACCTGGTGGAAGGCCGGGACGTCTGCAGGGTCGTCGGCCGGCCCCGGAACTCGCGGCGCTACGTCCACGGGTACGTCCACGCCCGCCATCTGCACACGTTCCGCCCGAAGTTCGTCCGCAGCCCGGCCGTACTGAGAGCCGCCGAGTGGTCCGGGTTCTGGGGCGAGGGGGCCGCAGCGGACGCGGCCTGGGCGGCGCCCTTCATGGAGCAGCACGCCAGGGAATTGCGCGGCGAGCGTTGGCTCGACTGGCACCACCCCACACCCTGCCTGTGCCACGAGTGCCTCAGCCCCGGCCGGTAGGCGGGGGCCGGCTGCCCGCGCGGTAGGGAGCGGGCCAGGGCGCGGCCGGGCCCTCGTAGGACTGGTCGGCGGCCGCGTGCAGGGTCCAGTGCGGGTCGTAGAGGTGGGGGCGGCCGACGGCGCAGAGGTCCGCGCGGCCCGCCAGGAGCAGGGAGTTGACGTCGTCCCAGGAGGAGATGGCGCCGACGGCGATGACGGGGACGCCGAGGGCGTTGCGGATCCGGTCGGCGTACGGGGTCTGGTACGAGCGCCCGTACTCGGGGGCCTCGTCCGCGACGACCTGGCCGGTGGAGACGTCGATGGCGTCGGCGCCGTGTTCCGCGAAGGCGGCCGCGATCCGTACCGCCTCCTCGGGTGTGGTGCCGCCGGGTGCCCAGTCGGTGGCGGAGAGCCGGACCGTCATCGGGCGGTCCTCGGGCCAGACCGCGCGGACCGCGTCGAAGACCTCCAG
Source organism: Streptomyces sp. NPDC059874 (assembly GCF_042731135.1). Taxonomy (NCBI): domain Bacteria; kingdom Bacillati; phylum Actinomycetota; class Actinomycetes; order Kitasatosporales; family Streptomycetaceae; genus Streptomyces; species Streptomyces sp. NPDC059874. The sequence goes on along the minus strand of NZ_JBHWJY010000036.1, from coordinate 23,792 downwards.
CGGGAAACGGAGGCGGTTCTCCAGCGGGCCGCCGTAGGCGTCGTCGCGTTGGTTGGTCAGCGGGGAGAGGAACCCGGAGAGCAGGTAGCCGTGGGCGCAGTGCAGCTCCAGCAGGTCGAACCCGCTGTCGGCGGCGCGGACGGCGGCGGCCGCGAACTCGGAGCGCAGCGCGGCCAGGTCGTCCGCGTCGAGGGCGCGCGGGACGGCCGAGACGCCCGGCCGGTAGGGCAGCGCGGAGGCGGCGACCAGCGGCCAGTTGCCCTCCGGGAGGGGGTCGTCCATGCCCTCCCACATCACCCGGGTCGAGCCCTTGCGGCCGGCGTGCCCGAGCTGGACACCGAGGGCGGTGCCGGGGGCGGAGGTGTGGACGAAGTCGGCGATGCGCTTCCAGGCGGTGGCCTGCTGCTGCGTGTAGAGGCCGGCGCAGCCGGGGGTGATCCGGCCCTCCTCGCTGACGCAGACCATCTCGGTCATCACCAACCCCGCCCCGCCGAGGGCCCGCGCGCCGAGGTGGACGAGGTGGAAGTCCCCGGGCACGCCCTCCTCGGCCGAGTACATGTCCATCGGCGAGACGACGACCCGGTTGCGCAGGGTCAGCCCCCGCAGCCGCAGCGGGGTGAACATCGGCGGGGTGGCCTCGTCCGGGCAGCCGAAGTCCCGCTCCACCGCCCGGGTGAACCGCTCGTCGCGCAGTCGCAGGTTGTCGTGGGTGACCCGGCGGCTGCGGGTGAGGAGGTTGAAGGCGAACTGCCGGGCGGGCTGGCCGACGTACCCCTCGATCTCCTCGAACCAGCGCATGCTTGCGGCGGCCGCGCGCTGGGTGCTGGCGACGGCGGGGCGCCGCTCGGCCTCGTAGGCGGCGAGGGCGGCCGGTACGTCGCCCTTCGCGTCGCCCACCGCTTCGGCGAGCGCGAGGGCGTCTTCCACGGCGAGTTTGGTGCCGGAGCCGATGGAGAAGTGCGCGGTGTGTGCCGCGTCGCCCAGCAGGACCACGTTGCCGTGCGACCAGCGCTCGTTGACGACGGTACGGAACTGCGTCCACGCGGAGCGGTTCCCGCGCAGCGGCCGCCCGTGCAGGGCCTCGCTGAAGGTCTTGGCGCAGCGGGCGGCGGACTCGGTCTCGTCGCACAGGTCGAAGCCGGCCGCCCGCCACACCTCTTCGCGCATCTCGACGATCACCGTGGAGGAGTCCGCCGCGTACGGGTAGGCGTGCAGTTGCATGACGCCGTGCTCGGTCTCGGCGATCTCGAAGCGGAAGGCCTCGAAGGCGAAGTCGGCGGCGAGCCAGATGTAGCGGCAGCGCCCGGGAGTCACGGTCGGTCGGTAGTGCGCGGCCCCGGACTCGCGGACGGTGCTGTGCACTCCGTCCGCCGCGACCACCAGGTCGTACGAGGCGGAGAGCGCCCGCGTGTCGGGGGCCGCCGAGCGGAACCTGAGCCGGACGCCGAGGCCCGCGCAGCGCTCGTGCAGGATCTCCAGCAGCCGGCGCCGGCCGATGGCGGCGAAGCCGTGGCCGCCGGAGGTCAGCAGCCGGCCCCGGTGCACGACGTCCACGTCGTCCCAGCGCACGAACTCCGCGCCGAGGGCGGCGTGGACCACGGTGTCGGCGCGCTCGATGCCGCCGAGGGTCTCGTCGGAGAGCACCACGCCGAAGCCGAAGGTGTCGTCGGGGGCGCCCCGCTCCCAGACCTCGACGGTGTGGCCCTGCCGGGCCAGCAGCGCGGCCGCGTACAGGCCGCCCGGTCCCCCGCCGACGACGGCCACCCGCATGGCGTCGGCGTGCATCGTGCCCGTGGACGTGCGGCCGGCGGACGTTCGGCGCGCGGACATCCGACTACCTGCCCTTCCACTCCGGCGGCCGCTTCCCGGTGAAGGCGGCGTGGAACTCGCGGTAGTCCTGGCCGTTCATCAGCAGGGCCTGGGTGGCGGCGTCCAGCTCGACGGACGCGGCCAGCGGCATGTCGAGCTCGGCGGTGAGCAGCGCCTTGGTCTGCGCGTACGCGAGCACGGGCCCGGCAGCCAGGTGCGCGGCGAGCTCGGTGGCCCGGACGAGTGACTTGCCCTCCTCGGTGAGCTCGCTGAGCAGGCCGATCCGCTCGGCCTCGGCCGCGCGTACGGGCTCTCCGAGCATCAGCAGCCGGGTGGCGTGGCCGAGGCCGACGACCCGGGGCAGCAGGTAGGCGGCGCCCATGTCCCCGCCGGAGAGGCCGACTCGGGTGAAGAGGAAGGCGAAGCGGGCGGTGGGGTCGGCGATGCGGAAGTCGGCGGCGAGCGCGAGGACGGCTCCGGCCCCGGCGGCCACGCCGTGCACGGCGGCGATCACCGGGAAGGGGCATTCGCGGATGGCGCGCACGACCTGACCGGTCATCCGGTTGAAGTCGAGGAGCTGGGCGGTGTCCATGGCGAGGGTGGCGCCGATGATCTCGTCCACGTCTCCGCCGGAGCAGAAGCCGCGGCCCTCGCCGCCGAGCACGAGGGCCCGTACGGAACGGTCGCGGGACAGCTCGGCGAGCAGATCGCGCAGGTCGGCGTAGGCGCCGAAGGTGAGCGCGTTCAGCTTCTCGGGGCGGTCGAAGGTGACGGTGGCGACGCCGTCCTGCCGGGTGAGGCGGAGGTGGTGCCACCGTTCGGTCGCTGCTGTGGAACCGGTGAAGGGGCTCACACCATCGACGGTATCACCGCATCCTGACTGCCGTCATAGAAACGCGACACCTTCGCCCGACCGGACGCCACCGGACGCCACACCCGCCAATGGTCCAGACCTCTTCCCGACCATGGTCCCTTGCGCTTCCGTCGGGGTGCCCTACAGGGCGGTATTTCGCCTTCGTATCGTTGAATCCAGGATTTCCCGATACGGGTCCTGCCCCCACCACCACGGAACGGACGGTCCTGCCTTGCCCGACGCCTCCGCCTGGCGGATCGCCCTGCCCCACACGGCGGCCGCCGTACCCATGGCCCGCGCCCTCGTCCGTACCGCGCTGGCCGAGATCGACACCCCCGCCGACAGCGACACGGCGGAGCTGCTGACGGCGGAACTGGTCGCCAACGCGGTCGAACACACCGACAGCGGCGCCCCGATCGAACTGGTCGTGGAACTCCTGGCGAACGGCTGCCAGGTCGAGGTCCACGACGGCGATCCGCAGCCGCCCGGCGACCTGACGGCACGTCCGGACGACGCGCACCCCGACCCCTGGCAGGAACACGGCCGCGGCCTGCTGCTGATCCGCGCCCTCAGTTCCGCCTGCGGGCACCGCCCCACCGCGCACGGCAAGGCGGTGTGGTTCACACTCCCCGCGCGCGCATGACTATGCGCCAGACTTCGCGGCCGGCTTGGCGAGCGTGGCGACGAGCACGGCCTTGATGGTGTGCAGCCGGTTCTCGGCCTCGTCGAAGACGACGGAGTGCTCCGACTCGAAGACCTCGTCCGTCACTTCGAGCGATTCCAGCCCGTGGCTCTCGTGGATCTCCCGGGCCACCTTGGTGCCGAGGTCGTGGAAGGCCGGCAGGCAGTGCATGAACTTCACGTCCGGGTTGCCGGTGGCCCGCAGCACGTCCATCGTGACGGCGTATGGGGACAGGGCCGCGATCCGCTCGTCCCAGACCTCCTTGGGCTCGCCCATCGACACCCAGATGTCGGTCACGACGAAGTCGGCCTGGGCCACCCCCTCCGCGATCTCCTCGGTCAGGGTGATCCGCGCACCGCTCTCCGCCGCGAGCCCGCGCGCCGCGGCCACGACCGGCTCGGCCGGCCAGTAGGCCCGGGGCGCGACGATCCGTACGTCCATGCCCAGCAGCGCGCCGGTCACCAGGTACGAGTTGCCCATGTTGAAGCGGGCGTCGCCGAGGTAGGCGAAGGAGATCCGCTCCAGCGGCTTGGCGCTGTGCTCGGTCATGGTGAGGACGTCGGCCAGCATCTGGGTGGGGTGCCAGTCGTCGGTCAGGCCGTTGAAGACGGGCACGCCGGCGAAGGCGGCGAGCTCCTCGACGGTCTCCTGGCTGTCACCCCGGTACTCGATCCCGTCGAACATCCGGCCGAGCACCCGGGCGGTGTCCTTGACCGACTCCTTGTGGCCCATCTGCGAGCCGGAGGGGTCGAGGTAGGTGGTGTGGGCACCCTGGTCGGCGGCGGCGACCTCGAAGGCGCAGCGGGTGCGCGTCGAGGTCTTCTCGAAGATCAGGGCGATGTTCCTGCCCTGGAGATGGCGCTGCTCGATCCCGGCCTTCTTGGCCGCCTTCAGGTCTGCGGCGAGCTCGATCAGGCCGCGGAACTCGGCGGCGGTGAAGTCGAGCTCCTTGAGGAAACTGCGGCCTGTGAGGTCGGTGGCCATGGGGTCGCTCCAGCGTCACGGTAACAGGGGATGATGGAAGTCTATACGAGATACCGCATTGATATACATGCACACCCCGACCATCCCCGCATCGCCGCGGCCGGCCCCGCAACGCCCCCGGACGCCCCGGCGCCGACAGCCCGCGGCACCCCGCCCTCCCGCACCGGGCCCGGCCTAGGCCACGGCGTCGCGTTCGACCGGGCAGCTCATGCAGCGGGGCCCGCCGCGGCCCCGCCCCAGCTCGCTGCCCGGGATCTCGATGACCTCGATGCCCTCCTTGCGCAGGTGGGTGTTGGTCGTCACGTTCCGCTCGTACGCGACCACCACCCCCGGCTCCACGGCGAGTACGTTGCACCCGTCGTCCCACTGCTCGCGCTCCGCCGAGTGCACGTCCTGGGTCGCGGTCAGCACCCGGATCGAGTCCAGGCCGAGCGCCGCCGCGATCGCCCGGTGCATGTGCTCCGGCGGATGGTCGGTCACCTTCAGCTCGCCCGGCCCGTCGCCCGGCTCGATCGTGTAGGAGCGGAGCATGCCGAGCCCGGCGTACTGAGTGAACGTATCTCCGTCGACCATCGTCATCACCGTGTCCAGGTGCATGAAGGCCCGCCGCTTCGGCATGTCGAGGGCCACGATGCTGCTCGCCGAGCCCGCGGCGAACAGGCCCCGCGCCAACATCTCCACCGCCTGCGGGGTGGTCCGCTCGCTCATCCCGATCAGCACCGCGCCGTTGCCGATGACGAGCACGTCGCCCCCCTCGATCGTCGACGGGTAGTCCACCTGCCCCTGAGACCAGTAGTGGAAGGCCCCGGAGGAGGTGAACAGCGGGTGGTGCTTGTAGATCGCCTCGAAGTGCACGGTCTCGCGCTGCCGGGCCGGCCAGCGCATCGCGTTGATGGACACCCCGTCGTAGATCCAGGCCGAGGTGTCCCGGGTGAAGAGGTGGTTGGGCAGCGGCCCCAGCAGGAAGCCGTCCAGCTCCAGGGCGTGGAACCGTACCGACACCGGTTCGGCGTGCCGCTCCAGGTACTCGCGCTTGGTCATCCCGCCGACCAGCGCCTCCGCCAGTTCCGCAGAGGGCAGCCCGTCGAAGACCGACCGGAGGTGATCGGTGGCGAGCGGCCCGTACTCCTTCTCGTCGAAGACCCGGTCCAGTACGAGATGTCTCGCCTCCGGGATGGCCAGCGCCTCGCACAGCAGGTCACCGAAGAGGTGGACCTCCACGCCCCGGTCGCGCAGCACGTCCGCGAAGCCGTCGTGCTCCTGTCGGGCCCGGCGCACCCACAGGACGTCGTCGAAGAGGAGTGCGTCCTTGTTGCTCGGTGTGAGCCGCTTCAGCTCCAGGTCGGGCCGGTGGAGGATGACGCGGCGGAGCCGCCCGGTCTCGGAGTCGACATGGAATCCCATGCCGTACACGTTCCCAGACCGGGCGGCTTTTTGACCTGGCGTCGGCTCAGCGGGGTGTGGTGAGGCCGAGAAGCGCCGTCGGAGTGCCGACGAGCTCCGGGGCGATCACACCCAGCTTGGGGAGCGTGACGTCCGGCAGACCGTAGTTGGCGGCGTTCGGCATCGTCAGCGGAGAGCCGAGGACCGCACCGGGGGTGTGGGCGCGCATGGTCGTGTCCGGCGACGTCAGGGAGCCCTCGCCGTCGGTCGCGGGGTCGCCCAGCAGGTTCGGCACCGGCGTGGAGACGAGGGTCCGGCCGAGGCTGGTGTTGAGCGGGATCGTCGGGAGCAGTGGGGTCGGAAGCATGTCCCCGGTGTGGTGGACCGGCGTGTCCGGCGCACCGACGACCGGCACCGGCACCCCGGTGGCCACGCGCGGGGTGTCCACGCCCAGCGTGGTCTTCACGGCGTCCAGGGGGACACCCACCGGCACCGAGTCGGCCACGGCCGGGGTGGCCGCGCCGGCCGCGGCCATACAGGTCATGAGCGCCGCAATGCTTCCGCGCGCGGTCATCTTCATAGGTGACGTTCCGTCCTTCCAGGGTCGCGGACATTCCGCTGCCCTGGATGAACGATCCCGCCCGGTGGTTTCCCGGCGTTCTCGACGAAAGTTCCCCCATACGACCTAAAGAGCGGCCGCCCGGGTGTCGCGGCTTGACGCCCGGGCGGCTGTCGGCATGGGTCTCTCGACGTCAGAGTCGGGGGTCGACCGGCTCCGATTCCAGGGCGAGCACCGCGAACACGGCCTCGTGGACCCGCCACAGCGGCTCCTCCGCGGCCAGCCGGTCCAGCCCCTCCAGCCCGAGCGCGTACTCGCGCAGCGCGAGCGAGCGCTTGTGCCCGAGGAAGCGCTGACGCAGCCGCTCCAGGTGGTCCGGACGCGTGTACTCCGGGCCGTAGATGATCCGCAGGTACTCGCGCCCGCGCACCTTGACCCCGGGCTGGACCAACCGGCCCTTGCCGTCCCGGGCGTACGCCTGGAGCGGCTTGACGACCATGCCCTCGCCGCCGGCGGCCGTCAGTGCCAGCCACCAGTCGGTGCCGGCCCGTACGGAGTCCTCGTCCGCGGTGTCCACGAGGATCCGGCCGGTGCGGCGCAACAGTCCGGTGCCCGCCGCCTCGTCGGCGGCGACCAGTCGGTCCAGCCAGAACAGCTGCTCGTCGTGGGGTACCGCGGCCAGCGAACGCCCGGCCGCCGCCAGCAGCTGGAACGGTGCGAAGCGCACGCCGTCCAGCCCGTCGGTGGTCCAGCAGTAGCGCCGGTACGCCTCGGTGAAGGCGGCCGCGTCGGCGGCCCGGCCGCGCTGGCGCTCCAGCAGCTCGCCGGTGTCGATGCCCCGGGCGGCGGCCGTCTCCAGGGCGGCGAGCGCGCCCGGGAACACGGCGCCGGAGGCCGCGCCCACGGCGGCGTACTGGTTGCGCAGCAGACCGGTGGACTTCAGCGACCAGGGCAGCAGTTCCCCGTCGATCAGCAGCCAGTCCGTGCCGAGTTCCTCCCAGAGGCCGGCGTCGGTGACCGCCGACCGGAGCCGGGTCAGGACCTCCTCGGTGACCTCGGGATCCTTGAAGAACGGCCGCCCGGTGCGGGTGTAGACGGAGCCGGTGGGGCCGTCCACCCCGAAGCGCTCGCGGGCCGCGTCGGCGTCCTTGCAGACCAGGACGGTGGCGCGGGAGCCCATGTGCTTCTCCTCGCACACGACCTGGGCGATGCCGTCCTTGCGGTACTGGGCGAAGGCCTCGGCCGGGTGCTCCAGGTAGCCGTCCTCCCGCGAGGTCTCGGTCGGAGCCATGGTCGGCGGCAGGTACGGGACCAGCCGCGGGTCGACCGCGAAGCGGCTCATGACCTCCAGGGCCGCGGCCGCGTTCTCCTCGCGCACGTTGACGTTGCCCAGGTGGCGGGTCTCCACGACCCGGCGCCCGTGGACATCGGCCAGGTCGAGCGGACGCCCGTCGTGCCCGCCGGGTGCCTCGGCGGCGAGCGGGCGCGTGGGCTCGTACCAGACCTTCTCGGCCGGTACGTCGACCAGTTCGCGCTCGGGCCAGCGCAGGGCGGTCATCTTCCCGCCGAAGACGGCTCCGGTGTCCAGGCAGATGGTGTTGTTGATCCATGCGGTGTTCGGGACCGGGGTGTGGCCGTAGACCACGACGGCCTTGCCCCGGTAGTCCTCGGCCCACGGGTAGCGCACGGGCAGGCCGAACTCGTCGGTCTCGCCGGTGGTGTCCCCGTACAGGGCGTGCGAGCGGACCCGGCCGGAGGTACGGCCGTGGTACTTCTCGGGCAGGCCGGCGTGGCAGACCACCAGCTTGCCGCCGTCGAGCACGTAGTGGCTGACGAGGCCGCGGATGAACTCCCGCACCTCCCTGACGAACTCCTCCGGCTCGCGCTCCAGCTGCTCGATGGTCTCGGCGAGGCCGTGGGTCCGCTGGACCTTGGAGCCCTTGAGGTAACGGCCGAGCTTGTTCTCGTGGTTCCCCGGCACGCACAGGGCGTTGCCGGACTTCACCATGCCCATGACGCGGCGCAGGACGCCCGGGCTGTCGGGGCCGCGGTCGACGAGGTCGCCGACGAAGACGGCGGTGCGGCCGTCGGGGTGGACCCCGTCCTCGTAGCCGAGCTTGGCGAGGAGGGTCTCCAGCTCGGAGGAGCAGCCGTGGATGTCACCGACGATGTCGAAGGGGCCAGCGAGGTGGGTGAGGTCGTTGAAGCGCTTCTCCAGGACCACCTCGGCGCTCTCGGCCTCCTCGACGGAGCGCAGCACGTGCACCTTGCGGAATCCCTCGCGCTCCAGCCCGCGCAGGGAACGCCGCAGGTCGCGACGGTGGCGCTGGATGACGGCACGGGGCAGTCCGGCCCGGTCGGGGCGGCCGGCGTTGCGCTCGGCGCAGACCTCTTCGGGCATGTCGAGCACGATGGCGATGGGCAGTACGTCGTGCTCGCGGGCGAGCTGGACCAGGCCGCGGCGGGCGTCGGCCTGGACGCTGGTCGCGTCGACGACGGTGAGCCGGCCCGCGGCCAGCCTCTTGCCCGCGATGAAGTGCAGGACCTCGAAGGCGTCCCGGCTGACGCTCTGGTCGTTCTCGTCGTCGGAGACCAGGCCGCGGCAGTAGTCGGAGGAGATGACCTCGGTCGGCTTGAAGTGCTTGCGGGCGAAGGTGGACTTGCCCGATCCGGTGGCCCCGATCAGGACGACGAGGGACAGATCGGTGACGGGAAGTACGCGGTGGTTCTGGGTGGTCATGCTGCCTCGCCCTCCTTCGGGGTGTCGGTGGTGTCGGTGGTGTCGGCGGCGGTGGTGTCGGTCTGGGTGAAGACGGCCATCTGGGTCGGCGGCCCGACCTCGGGGTCGTCGTCGCCGACGGGGACGTACGCGACGTCGTAGCCGTGCCGGTTCGCGACGCCGTCCGCCCAGGCGCGGAACTCCTCGCGGGTCCACTCGAAGCGGTGGTCTCCGTGGCGGACGTGCCCGGCGGGCAGGGTCTCCCAGCGGACGTTGTACTCCACGTTCGGCGTGGTCACGAGCACGGTGCGGGGGCGGGCCGAACCGAACACCGCGTACTCCAGGGCGGGCAGCCGCTCCACGTCCAGGTGCTCGATGACCTCGCTGAGCACCGCCGCGTCGTAGCCGGCCAGCCGCTTGTCGGTGTAGGCGAGCGAGCCCTGCAGGAGCCGTACGCGGGAGCTCTGCCGCTCCCCCATCCGCTCCAGGCGCAGCCGCTTGGCCGCCAGGTTCAGGGCCCGCATGGACACGTCCATGCCGACGATCTCGGTGAACGACACCTCCTTGAGGAGGGCCTGCACCAACTGCCCCTGTCCGCACCCGAGGTCGAGGACGCGGGCGGCGCCCGCGGCCCGCAGGGCGGCGAGGATCGCCTCGCGCCGCTGCACCGCGAGCGGCACGGGCCGCTCTTCGGTGTCACGCGTCTCGTCGACGGCGTTGTCGAGCTCCTCGACCTCGCTGCCGTCGGCCTCCGCGAGACGGACCAACTCCAGCCGCTCCAGGGCGTCCTGGGTCAGCCGCTTGTGGCGGGCCAGGTAGCGAGAGCTGATCAGCCCGTTCTCGGGGTGGGTGGCGAGCCAGCCGTCGCCGGCGCGCAGCAGCTTGTCGACCTCGTCGGGTGCGATCCAGTAGTGCTTGGCGTCGTCGAGCACGGGCAGCAGCACGTACAGCTGCCGCAGCGCATCGGCGAGCCGGAGCTCACCTTCGAGCACCAGCCGCACGTACCGGGAGTCCCCCCACTCGGGGAACCGCTCGTCGAGCGGTACGGGCTCCACGTCCACGATGTCCCAGCCCAGCGGGTCGAACAGCCGGTGCACGAGCTCCGCCCCGCCGCGTGCGGGCAGCGCGGGAATCTCGACGCGCAGCGCCCGCTGCTCCTCGGGCAGCTCCGGCCGTGCGACGCACTGACCCTTCAGCGCACTGCGGAACACCCCGCTGAGCGCGACGGCGAGCAACGAGGAGGCGGCGTACGGCCGGTCGTTGACGTACTGCGCGAGCGCGGCATCGGGCGCCCCGCCCCGACCCTTGCCCTGACCGCGCCGCACGAGAGCGACGGGATCCACCTCCAGCAGCAGGGCCGCCGTGCACCGCTCGGCCGTGGCCTCGGGGTAGAACACGTGGGCGGTGCCGTGGGAGGTGGAGAACGCCTGCGTCTTCTCGGGATGCTTGTGCAGCAGGTAGCCCAGGTCGGTCGCGGGTCGTTCAGGGGAGCCGGTGGTGGAGATCGTCAGGAACACACGTCCGAGTATGGGTCGGCGCTCCCGGCCCGGCCAAAGCGTTTTCCACGGGAAGACCGCAGGTGAGGAATTTGTGCATTTCGTGTGCAGGAGCTGACACATTTTGACATTCTGCTCGGGTTTGAAGATCGTTCGCCCCGTCGCAGATCCTGGAGCCCTGTGTACCCGCAGCAGTACCACTCCTACGCCCCCCAGCCCGTAAGACGCTGGTGGCAGCACCCGGCGCTGATCATCACCTCCCTCATCCTGCTTCCCCCGGCGGGTATCGCGCTGGCCTGGGTGAGCCGGTGGGACCAGAAGAAGAAGATCATCGCGACGGTCCTGTCGGGCCTCTGGTTCCTGGTGCTCGTCCTGTCCCCGGATTCGTCGAAGAAGACGGGCGACGACGCCAAGTCCCCGACGGCCGTCACGGCGACGGCCACGCCCAAGTCCTCGGCGCCGTCACCGACCCCCGCCCCCGTGATGCCCTCGGTGGTGGGCAGTCCCTTCGCCGACGCCGAGAAGACCGTGGAGGCCCTGCTCGACACCGAGTTGACCGCCCTCAGCGTGTACTCGGACGTGAAGCTGCCGACCGACCACACGAAGTGGGTCGTGTGCTTCCAGGAGCCCGCGGCGGGCGCTCCGCTCGCGTCGAAGTCGGTCTCGGCGAGCGTCCACCTCGTCGCGGCCGGTACGACGTGCCCGGCCGAGAAGGGCACCTCCCAGCGCCCGAAGTCCACGCCCAAGCCCACCCCCACCCCCACGCCCACCCCCACGCCCAAGCCGACGGCGGACGACGACTCGGGCAGCGGCGGCGGAGGCAGCGTCTCCTACAGCAACTGCAGTGCGGTGAAGGCCGCCGGCAAAGCCCCCATCCGCCGCGGCGACCCGGGCTATGGCCGGCACCTCGACAAAGACGGCGACGGCATCGCCTGCGAACGTTAGGGGGTCAGCCGGGGTCAGCGGGGTCAGCGGGGCCAGGCGGAGACCCGGGCATCGCGCCGATGGCCGGGTCGCAGTCTCCGAAGGCCACGCGCCGTCCGCCGCCTGGCACGGCTTCCACCAGCACGAGCCCGGTCGGGGCAGCGACTGCGGGGACAAGCACCGGCGCCGCTAGCCGCGGACGTCGGCGCCCAACTCCGCGATGCGATCCGGGCCGATGCGGCAGCAGCCGCCGATGAGGCGGGCTCCGGCACGGCGCCAGGCGGCCGTCGGCCAGGGCGCCTCGCCGGCGGGCGCGTGCCAGGTGCCGGTGGCGGCTTCCCAGACCGAGCCGTCGTTGGGGTAGGCCAGCAGCGGTTTGGCCGTGGTGGCGGCTGCGGCTTCGAGTGCGGGCAGGACGTCCGCCGGGTCGCAGCAGTTGACGCCGAGGGCGATGACCTGCGGGGACCGTGCCGCGAGGGCGAAGGCCTCGGGGAGCGGGGCGCCGGAGCGGGTGCGGCCGCCGGCGACCGTGTAGCTGAGCCAGGCCGGGGCTCCCGTCCGGGCGAGGACCGTCAGCAGGGCCTCGGCCTCGTCCGGGTCGGGGATGGTCTCCAGGGCGAGGACGTCCGGGCCCGCATCGAGCAGTGCCTCGATGCGGGGCTGGTGGAAGGCGACGAGCTCGCGCACGCTCAGCCCGTACCGGCCGCGGTACTCGGAGCCGTCCGCGAGCACCGCCCCGTACGGGCCCACCGAGGCGGCCACCCACACCTCCTGCTCGGCGGCCTCTGCGGCGCGGGCGGCGAGGTCGACGCTGCGGCGCAGCAGGGCTGCCGCCCGGGGGTGGCCGGGGCCGATCTGGTAGCCGGAGGTGATCAGCACCTCGGCCCCGGCCCGTGCGTACGCGGTGTGGGCGGCCCGCACCTGGTCCGGCCGCTCGTCGAGCACCCGGCCCGTCCACAGGCCGCCGGACAGGTCGCAGCCCTGGGCGGTGAGCTGGTTGCTCAGCCCGCCGTCCAGGAGCACGGTCCTGCGGGCGAGGGCCTCGGTGAGCGGGCCGGACGCGCGTGGCACGGAAGTCGCTCCTCCCTAACCGAGCTGGGAAAGGACGCGCGTGGAGATCAGTTCCAGGTGGTCGAGGTCGTCGAGGTCGAGCAGCTGGAGGTAGAGGCGGGAGGAGCCGATGGCCTCGTATGCGCCGATCTTCTCGACGACCTCGGCCGGGGAGCCGGCCAGGCCGTTGGCCTTGAGTTCCTCCACGTCACGGCCGATGGCGGCGGCCCGGCGGGCGACCTCGGCGTCGTCCTTGCCCACGCACACCACCAGGGCGTTGGAGTAGACGAGGTCGTCGGGCTTGCGCCCGGCCTCCTCGGCGGCGGCGCGGACCCGGCCGAACTGGCGCTCGCTGTCCGCGGTCGAGGCGAAGGGCATGTTGAACTCGTCCGCGTAGCGCGCGGCGAGCCGCGGGGTGCGCTTGGCCCCGTGGCCGCCGACGAGGACGGGCACCTTGGCCTGGGCCGGCTTCGGCAGGGCGGGCGAGTTCTCCACCTGGTAGTGGCTGCCCGCGTAGTCGAAGGTGGCGCCGACCTCGGTGGCCCACAGGCCGGTGACGATGGCCAGCTGCTCTTCGAGGCGGGACATGCGCTCCGCCGGGAAGGGGATTCCGTACGCCTTGTGCTCCTCCTCGAACCAGCCCGCACCCAGGCCCAGTTCGACCCGGCCGCCGGACATCTGGTCGACCTGGGCCACCTGGATGGCGAGCACGCCGGGCAGCCGGAAGGTACCGGCCGTCATCAGCGTGCCCAGCCGGATCCGCTTGGTCTCGCGGGCCAGGCCCGCGAGGGTGATCCACGCGTCGGTGGGTCCGGGCAGGCCGTCGGCCGAGCCCATCTTCAGATAGTGGTCGGAGCGGAAGAACGCATCAAAGCCCAGGTCCTCGGTGGCCTTGGCGACGGTCAGGAGGGTGTCGTAGCTCGCGCCCTGCTGGGGCTCGGTGAAAATGCGGAGATCCATACCCCCATCCTGCCCCCGCCCACCCCGGCCGGGTGAATCTTCGTCAACCGGATGTGTCCACCCCCGGCCCCGCCAGTGACCAGCCCGGACGGGGATCGTTTCTCGGACGGAGCCGGACCGCCCGGCCCGCGCGCCGGCGGCCCTTTCGCCGGTGCGTCCACCGCACCCTTCCGCCTCGGAAGGGCCAGGGCCGAGGAGGCCGCCATGTCCCACGAGTCCGTGCCGGAGCCCCATCGACACGCCGGCCAGACCGGACAGACCGGACAGGCAGCACACGACCATGTACGCCAGGAGTCCGCGGTACCCGCCCAGGGCGGCGCGCCGAAGGGCCTGCTCCAGCAGATGGAAGAGCTGATGGCGGCGCTGAACGCCGACCTCTCACAGCTCGACGCCGACCTTCAGTCCTCCACGGAGCGCGCGCCGGCCGCCGGCTCCGAGAGCGAGCGCCCGTCCCACCGGTCGTACTGACCGTGCGGGTCCCGTCGTGCGCGGCGGGACCCGTGCCAACAAGGCCTCCCGGCCAGGCTTCCCCTCATGCTCCGGCCCGGGTCAGCGCCCGGGCGACCGCCTCCCGGTCCCGTCGCCCCGCCGGCCGGACACCCTGTCAGATGCCGGCCGGGCGTCCCGTCAGGCCACTCCCGAGGCGGATCCCCGCTCGCGGACCGTCATGCGCCGCAGCAGCGCCCGTACCCGGTCGCTCGACTCGTCGGCCGCGTCGATCGACTCTATGCACTGCCAGTACAGGGTCTCGTCATCCGTACCGCAGGCCACCCCGACCAGGGCTATGCCCACTTCGCCGAGCAGCGCCTGAAGTCCGAGCAGCGCCTGCCGCACATCCGACACCTTGCTCAACTGCGCTGCCCGCGGCGGACGTTCGGGCGCTCTACCCTCTCCGCGCAGGGCCGCCCGGTCGAGCACCCCACACCCTCTGCTTCCCGCTTCCCCCAGCCCCCGTGCCTCCGATCTCAGCTCCTGCGGCCCGGTGACCGACAGATAGCCTCCTATGCCCTGCGCGAGCGCCTGGGCCTGCCAGGCCTCGCCCACGATGTCCCACGCAGCCCCGCTCTGTGCCAGCGCGTGCCGGCCGGCCGCGATGAGCCGTACCGCATCCATATGCCGTCCCCCGTCCGCACGACATCCCGCCGTTCTCGCCACTACCCAGAGTGAGGGCAACCGGCCAGTAAAGCCAGGGGTATTCGGAAAATGTGGACACAAACGTGATTGTGGATGAGTCCATCACTCCGAAGAGTGACGATTCGGTGTCTGAGGGCCCGCCACGGGGAAGCGGAGCTCGTTCCTCTCGATCTTCGCGGCGAGCGCATCCAGCACATCCACCCCCAGGACCTCACAGAACTGCAGCAGGTACGCGAGCACGTCGGCCACCTCATCGGCCACGCGGTGGGCGGATTCCGGTTTCTCCATGACCTTCGCGGACTGTTCCGGTGTCAGCCACTGGAAGATCTCGACCAGTTCGGCCGCCTCCACGCTGAGCGCCACCGCCAGGTTCTTGGGCGTGTGGTACGGCTCCCAGCCGCGCGCGGCCGCGAAGTCCGCGAGCCGGCGCTGCAGGAGGGCCAGCCGTTCCTCGGGCCGCCGCTCGGCGGGCCCCTGCGTCTCGTTCATGCGGTCAGGTCTACCACCGCGACGCCCGGCAGGCGGCGGGCGGTGTCGGCCGTCGCCTCCCCGACCGCCGCCGCCAGCCGGATGTGGCCGCGGCCGCAGGAGAGCAGGGCCAGGCGCAGCAGTTCGGCGCTCTGCCCGCGGTCGAGGCCGCGGTCGACGTCGTCGGCCAGGACCGTCAGCACCTGCCGCGCGGAGGGCAGTTCGGCGGCGGGATCCACGGCCAGTACGCCCGGTCCGGTCAGCAGGACGAGTGCCAGCGCGAGGAAGCGGAGTTCGCCGGCGCCGAGTCGGGCCAGTTCGGTGGCGGGCCGGCCGGGGCCGCGTTCCAGTACCGCGGTGACGGGGGCGCCGGGGCCGGTGCCGGCGGGGAACCGTACGTCCAGCCCCGCGACGGTGCCCGCGCAGCCGGTACGGGCCGCCTCGGTCAGCAGCGTGTGGCGGGTGCCGCACTCGTGGCGGGTCCGGCGCAGTACGTCGGCCAGGTTGGCGCAGTCCGGCAGCAGGCGGCCCGCTCCGGCCGGGACGGGGGCGCGCATTGCCTCGGGTCGGGGGTCGCAGGGGAACACCGAGCGCAGCGCGACCACCACCTGCTCGGCCGCGGCCAGCACCTGCCGCTGCCCGGCGGTGGATCCGGCGACCCGCAGCGGGAGCAGGGCGGTGCCGAGGCGGTTGTCGGGCAGCGGGGCCCTGGTCACCCCGACGGAGCCGCCGGTCAACCAGGCGGCCTGCACCGAGCGGCGGCCGGGGTCGCGCAGGGCGGTGGCGAGCAGGATCTGCCCGCCCTGCGAGAGCCGTTCGCCGACGATCCGCAGCGTGGGCTCGGCCTGCACGGCGAGGTCGAGCCGGACCGGCCCGGCGGGGCCGTCGACCGTGCAGCCCAGACGGAAACCGCGGCGGCGCTGCGCGTCGGGGACGGCCCGGTCGGGGATGCGGGCCCGGGCGTCGGGGAAGGCCTCCTCCAGCGCGGCGCCGGAACCCAGCGCGGCCAGCGCCCCGTAGGCGGCCAGGACCTGGGACTTCCCACTGCCGCTGGGCCCGGCGAAGAGGGTGACGGGCGCGATCGGGAACACGGCCGCCCGGTGCGCCCCGAAGGCGGAGAGCCGCACTTCGGTGATGACGGCCCGGGGATGCCGCTGAGGCGGTTCGGCGGCGCCGTCGGGGCCGGGCCGCCCGACCGCGGCCGGTGTGCTCCGTGGGGCTGCGGACCGCGCTTCGGTCGGGTGCGAGGGGGCGTCCGCCAACGCGGCGCCCGGGGCGGGGCGGGTCGTCGTCGCGGGCGAGGTGGCGTCCATGCGGCGGACGGTACGGGCCGCCGGGTACCCCTTGGACCCGGCGAACCGTTACCTCGCGCGGACCTTCCTACGATCGGGGGACGGCCGCGGCCGCGATCCCCTCGACCTCGGTCCCGACGGGCGCCAGCAGGAAGACGTTCCGGTCCACCCGGTGCATTCCGCTGCCCAGCCCGAAGACCACGCCACTGCTGAAGTCCAGGATCCGCTTGGCCACTTCGCTGTCCGCCCCGGTGAGGTCCAGCAGCACCGGGATCTGCGCGATCAGGTACTCCGCCACCTCCCGCGCGTCCGCGAAGATCTGAACCCGGATCACCACGAAGCGCCGCTGCTCCGCCGTCGACGCCCCGGGCGCCGTGGGGATCGTGCGGTGGTCCACCCGCGAGGGCCATTCGTTGCGACTGCGCAGGGGGACCACCTGCGCGAGCCCCTCCCACTGTTCGTCGGTGACGTCGTACCTGCTCACCGGGCCGCCTCGGCCGTGCGCTTCTTGTGCATCCCCCCATCCTCTCGTGTTTCACCCGTTCAGCCCAACACCGACACGAGCCACCCCGACTACTCGAAGAAGGACGCATAGGTTAGGTTAGGCATACCTAACTTCCTCGGACGATGGAGAGAGCCGATGCGCATGCCCGGTGCCCGTTCCGCCCCCAGCGACGCCGAGCTGGTCCGGTCCGTCCTGGCCGCCGCCCACTCCATGACGGTGGTCACCGACGGGCTGCACAGCGAGGTCCGCCACCTCGACGGCACCGACCCGATGGGCCGCCTCCACCTGCACCCGGCCGAGCCCGGCGGCCACCACCGGCACCGGCCCGCGATCCGGCTGGAGTTCACCGACGTCGCCCCCACCCCCGTACGCGACCGGGTGCGCGCCCGCGTCACCCTGCTGGGCCGACTGCTCACCCCCTACTCCGACGAGTCGGCCGACTCCACGTGCGTGGAATTCGGCCGGGCCGTCCTGCGGACCGAGCGCGGAACCTCGTACATCGGCCTCGAAGAACTGGACGCGGCCGCCCCCGACCCGCTCGCCACGTTCGAGGCCGGCATGCTCACCCACCTCCAGAGCGACCACCCCGACCTCGTCACCCTCCTGTTGCGCCTGGTCCGGCCGCAGGCCGGCGCCACGGTCGTGCGCGCGCTGCCGGTGGCCATGGACCGGTACGGGATCACCCTGCGGCTGGAGGAACGCCGCGGCCACCGCGACGTCCGACTGCCCTTCCCCTCCCCGCTCGACCACGTCGACCAGTCGGGCGCGCAGATCCAGGCGCTCTTCAGCGCGGCCCGGCGACGCTCGCACCGCAACACGCTGCCGGCCTGAGGAATAGCCTCCCGGGCCGCCCTGTTGGGGTCGATCATGAAAGCCATCACGTACACCGCATACGGAACTCCCGACGCCCTTACGCTCGTTGACGTGCCGCAGCCGAAGGTCGGACCGGGCGAGGTGCTGATCCGCGTCAAGGCGGCCGGCGTCAACCCGGTGGACTGGAAGCTCGCCGCCGGATACCTCGACCCGATCCTCGAAGTCCGCTACCCCGTCATACCCGGCTGGGACGTCGCCGGAGTCGTCGAGGCGATCGGCCCGGACACCTTCGACTACGCCGTCGGCGACGAGGTGTACGGCTATGTCCGCAAGGAGTGGGTGGAGCTCGGCACCTACGCCGAACTGGTCAGCGCCCCGGTCCGCACCCTCGCGCGCAAGCCCCGCGAGCTGACCTTCGAGCAGGCCGCCGGCATCCCGCTGGCCGGCCTGACCGCCTACCAGTCCCTCACCCGCGTCGGCCTCAAGGCCGGCGAGACCGTCGTCATCCACTCCGCGGCGGGCGGCACCGGCTCCTTCGGCGTGCAGATCGCCGTCGCGCTCGGCCTGCGGGTCATCGGCACGGCGGGCGCGCACAACCACGACTACCTGCGCTCGCTCGGCGCCGAGCCCGTGCTGTACGGGGAGGGAGTGGCGGACCGGATCCGCGAGCTGGCCCCCGAAGGCATCGACGCGGGGCTGGACTTCTACGGGGACGGCGCCGTCGAGATCCTCCAGTCGCTGGTCAAGGAGCGCGAGCGGGTGGTCTCCATCGCCGACTACGAGGCCGCCGCCAAGGGGGCGCACCAGCTGTGGGTGCGCCCCGACACCGCCGACCTGACCTTCCTGGCCGAGCTGGCCGACGCCGGCAAGCTCACGGTCAACGTGGAGCACGCGCTCCCGCTCGCCGAGGCCGCCAAGGCCTGGGAGCTGAGCGCCGCGGGCCGCACCCGCGGCAAGATCGTCCTGACGGTCTGAATCCACGTGTGTGGGGGCGGGTCCGCAGCGGACCCGCCCCCCGGGTGCTCAGGAGGTGATGGGCTGCGCCGCCGGTCCCAGTGGCGGCCCGACCGCGCGCAGCGCCCCGGGCGTACGCCCCTCGCCCCAGCCGATCTCGCGCCGGTAGCTGCCCAGCAGCCCCCGGCCGACCAGCCCCTCCTCGTCCCGTACGGCCAGGTCGTCGGGCGCCGGCCGGGTCAGCGGGGACACGAACAGCGCGTCCACCGGGCAGTTGGCCTCGCACAGGAAGCAGGTCTGGCAGTCCTCCTGCCGGGCGAGCAGCGGGATCCCCTCGGGCCCCCGCTCGAAGACGTCCGTCGGACACACCTCGACGCACTTGTCGCAGGCGATGCAGCGCTCCGCCGAGACCAGTTCGATCACGCCGCCGCCTCCGCCCGCGTCCAGACCCGGTCCAACCCGCCCACCGTGATCCGGTGGTGCAGTCTCGGGTCCTGTTCCGGGTGGTCGAGCCTCTTGGCCATGCCCCGCGTCTCGGGCCGGGCGAGCGCGGCCGCGTACATCCACCGCGCGTGCGCCGTCATCGCCGCCGCCTGCCGGACCTTGACCAGGTCCGCGCCCTCCCCGTGCAGGGAGCCGCGCAGTTCGTCCCAGGCCCTGTCGAGGGTGCGCAGGGAGTCGCCCAGCACCTCGCCGCGGCGCAGGTAGTTCTTGTCGTACGGGAGCACGTGCGCCTGTACGAGTTCCACGGCCGCGCGGTGTCCCCCGGCGGGGTCGGGAGCCCCCGTCGGGCGCAAGCCCGCTCCGCCGGCTCCGGTCACGGTGCGGTGTGCGGCCCGCCCCGATCCGAGGGAGAGGGCGTGTCGGGCGGCTCCCCGGCCGGCCCAGCTGCCGGAGGAGATGGCCCAGGCGGCGTTGTGGCTGCCGCCTCCGGTGAAGCCCCCGCAGATCTCCTCGCGGGTGGCCGCGTCCCCGGCGGCGTACAGGCCGGGCACGCCGGTGGCGCAGTCGTCGCCGGTGATGCGGATGCCGCCGGTGCCGCGGACCGTGCCCTCGGCGAGCAGGGTGATGGCGAAGCGCTCGGTGAAGGGGTCGATCCCGAGCCGGTCGAAGGTGAGGAAGAAGTTGGGCTGTGCCCGTCGCATCGCCGTTTGGGCGGTGGCGTCCGCCCGGTCGAGGCGCGCGTACACCTTCGCCCCGGTGAGCAGTTCGCGGGCGATGGCCGAGCGGCCGCCCTGGCTGGCGGCGCCCTCCAGCACGCTGCCGTCCTCTTGGTAGAAGGTGGCGAAGGTGTAGAAGGCGGTCTTGGTGACGGAGGTGCCCTCGGGGGCGATGCCGTAGGCGTTGGAGAACTCCATGCCGGAGAGTTCGGCCCCGGCCTCGGCGGCGAAGAGGGCCCCGTCGCCGGTGTTGGTGTTGGTGCCGAGCGCCCCGCTGAGGAAGGCGCAGCCGCCGGTGGCGAGTACCACGGCGCCGGCCCGGACCCGGTAGTGCTCGCGGGCCTGACGGCGGTATCCGGCGGCGCCGGCGACGGCTCCGTCCGCGTCGGTGAGGAGCTCGGTGACCGGGCTGTGGTCCAGGACGCGGACCCCGGCGCGGCGGACCCGGATGCGCATCCGCCGCATGTACTCGGGCCCCTGGAGACCGTTGCGCAGCGGCTGCCCGTCCGGACCGGTGGGGAACGGGTAACGGCCGTCGGTGGCCAGCTCGTTGATCCGGTCGTAGGTCTCGTCGAGGACCCGGGTCATCCAGCGGCGGTCGGCGAGGTACCCGCCGAGGCCCTCGCGGCTCGCCATGGCCGCTTCGCGGGCGGCGGGCTGGGGCGGGACGTACCAGACGCCGGTGCCGCCGGCGGCCGTGGAGCCGCTCGTACCGCAGTAGCCCTTGTCGGCGAGGACGACCGAGGCCCCGGCCTGGGCCGCCTTGAGGGCGGCCCAGGTGGCGGCCGGTCCGCCGCCGACGACGAGGACGTCGGCCAGGTGGTCGCTCACGCCGGCTCCCTCGTGTAGCGGTTGGCCGGGCGCGGCAGGCCGTAGTTCTCCCGGAGGGTGCGGCCGGTGTACTCGGTGCGGAAGAGGCCGCGGCGCTGGAGGATCGGCACGACGTGGTCGACGAAATCGGTCAGGCCGGTCGGCAGGATGGGGGCCATGATGTTGAAGCCGTCGGCCGCTCCCTGCGTGAACCACTCCTCGAGCTGGTCGGCGATCTGCTCGGGGGTGCCGGCGAAGGTGCGGTGGCCGCGGCCGGCGCCGAGGCGGGCGATCAGCTCGCGCAGGGTGAGCCCGTCGCGGCGGGCGAGTTCGGCGACGAGGGTGAAGCGGCTCTTGTTGCCGTTGACGTCCCGCTCCTCGGGGAGGTCGGGCAGCGGGCCGTCGAGGGGCAGGCCGGTGAGGTCCACGTTCAGCATGCCGGAGAGCTGGGCGAGGCCGTACTCCGGGATCTGGAGGTCGGTGAGCCGCTGTTCGAGGGCCTTCGCCTCGGCCTCGGTGGACCCGATGACGGGGGCGATGCCGGGCAGGACGAGCAGGTCGCTCTCGGCCCGGCCGTGGCGGGCGAGCCTGGACTTGAGGTCCTTGTAGAAGGTCTGGCCGTCGGCGAGGGTCTGCTGGGCGGTGAACACGGCCTCGGCGTACTGGGCGGCGAACTCCTTGCCGTCCTCGGAGGAGCCGGCCTGCACGAGGAGCGGGTACCCCTGCGGGGAGCGCGGCACGTTGAGCGGTCCGGCGACGCCGAAGTGCTCGCCGCGGTGGGCGGCGGGGTGGAGCTTGTCGGTGTCGGCGTAGATGCCGCGCTCCTTGTCGAGGACGATCGCGTCGTCCTCCCAGCTGTCCCAGAGCTTGGTGGCGACGTCGAGGAACTCGCGGGCGCGCTCGTAGCGGCGGGCGTGCTCCAGGTGCTCGTCGCGGTTGAAGTTGCGGGCCTCGTCGACGCTGCCGGAGGTGACGATGTTCCAGCCGGCCCGGCCGCCGCTGATGTGGTCGAGGGAGGCGAACTTCCGGGCCAGGTTGTAGGGCTCGTTGAAGGTGGTGGAGACGGTCGCGATGAGACCGATGTGCTCGGTGACGGCGGCGATCGCGGAGAGCAGGGTGATCGGCTCGAAGCCGCCGAGGGCGTTGTAGCGGGCCTTGCCCCAGAGGGCGACCCCGTCGGCGAAGAAGATCGAGTCGAGCCTGCCGCGCTCGGCGGTACGGGCGAGCTCCTGGAAGTACCGCAGGTCGGTGGCGCGTTCGGGACTGCTGTCGGGGTGGCGCCAGGCGGCGTCGTGGTGCCCGGCGTTCATCAGGAAGGCGTTGAGGTGCAGGGTACGGGGTGCGGTCATGGCTGTTCCTTGGGTTCGTCTGCGGCGCGGGTCGCTCCGCCAGGGGCGTGAACGGTGAGCCGGGGGCTGCCGCCCGGGGGCGGCGCGGGGTCTGGTGCCGGGCAGGGCACGGGGTGGCGGCCCGGGGGCCCGCCCCCGGGGGGCGGGGCGCGGCCGCCCGCGGGGGGTGAACCCCCCCACCCCCGCCGGCGGGGCGCCGGGGCGGCCCCCCCACAGGGGAGATAAAAAAAAAAAAAGCAACCCC
>NZ_JBHWJY010000036.1:0-1634 GCF_042731135.1 Streptomyces sp. NPDC059874 | reverse complement strand
CTGGGGCGGGGGGGGCCCCGCCCGGGGCGTCCCGGGGGCGCCGGGGGCTCCGGCCGGGGGGGGGCGGGGGGTGGGGGGCGGGGCGGGGCCGGGGGGGGGGCCCCGCCCGCGCGCCGGGGGCGCGCGCACGGGACCGGGCCTGTCGTGTACCGCCCGACCTCGCCGGAGGCGGTCAGGCGGGGACGCGCCAGAGGCTGAGGCGGCGTTCGATCGTGACCAGCAGCTGGTTGAAGGCCACGCCGATGGCGGAGATGGTGACGATGCCCGCGTACATCTGCGGGATGGCGAAGTTGAACTGCGAGGCGTTGATCAGGTAGCCGAGACCCGCCTTGGCGCCGATCATCTCGGCGGCCACGAGGACGAGGATGGAGACGGCCCCGGCGAGCCGGATCCCGGTGAAGATGGCCGGTACGGAGGCGGGCAGGATCACCTTCTGGAACAGCCTCGGGGTGGACAGGTCCATCGAGCGGGCCAGTCTGACGAGGGTGGGGTCGGCGTTGCCGACGGCGCTGATGGTGTTCAGCAGGATCGGCCACACGCAGGCGTAGACGACGATGGAGACCTTGGACGTCTCCCCGATGCCGAGCAGCAGTACGAAGACCGGCAGCAGCGCGAGGGCGGCGGTGTTGCGGAACACCTCCAGCAGCGGTCCGAGGAGCGCGGCGACGGGCCGGTACCAGCCGATGAGCAGGCCGAGCGGCACGGCGACGGCCACGGCGATCCCGAAGCCGCCGAAGGAGCGGGTGAGGCTGGCCCCGGTGTGCTGGGCGAGCTGGCCGTTGCCCAGCAGCTCCCACCAGGCCTGGCCGACCACGCTCACGGGCGGCAGGAACGTGGCGTCGACCAGGCCCAGCCGGGGTGCGGTCTCCCACACCGCGAGCAGGGCGAGCAGGGCGGCCGATCGCAGCCCGACGGCCTTCAACCCCCGCGCCAGTGCCCTCGCGGGCTGCCGGGCGGCCTTCGCTCGGGGGCGGGCAGCCGGCTCGGCGTCCGGCACCGGAGCGGGAGCCGCCTGGGCCACCGGGACCGCCTGGACCGCCGGGACCGCCGGGACCGCCTGGTCCTCCGGGACCGCCTGGACCTCCGGGACCGCCGGGACCGCCTGGTCCTCCGGGACCGCCTGGACCACCAGGTCCGCCGGGACCGCTTGGTCCTCCGGGACCGCCTGGACCACCAGGTCCGCCGGGACCGCTTGGTCCTCCGGGACCGCCTGGACCACCAGGTCCGCCGGGACCGCCTGGTCCGCTTGGGCCCCCGGGACCGCCTGGGCCACCAAGTCCGCCTGGGCCACCTGGGCCACCGGGACCCCCTGGACCACGAGGTCCGCCTGGTCGGCCCCGTCGGCCGGGTCAGCCCGGTCGGCCTCGGCCGCCGGTGGCGCGGAGCCTCGTACCGGCTCAGCAGCGGGAGCCGGGGCCGGGGAGCCCGCCGCGCGGGCCACGGGGGTGGGCCCGTCGTCGGCGGCCGGCTCGGACTCCCGTACGGCGACCGAGGCCGCCGAAGCGGGCTCTCGAAGCGCCTCGGGCGTGCGGCCCACGGCGCGCAGCCGTCGTGCCGCCGCCCTGGCGCGACCCGCCGCCGAGCGGGGCTCCCCCACGGCGGCGGGGGCCGCCGCGGGGGCGGGGCCCCGTACG
>NZ_JBHWJY010000035.1:0-79329 GCF_042731135.1 Streptomyces sp. NPDC059874 | reverse complement strand
TTGGGGTGTGGTGTGGGGGGGTTTTTTTTTTTTTTTTTTTTGTTTTTTTTTTTTTTTTTTTTTTTTTTTTTTTTTTTTTGGGGGGGGGGGGGGGGGGTGGGTGTGGTGGTGGGGGGGGGGGGGGGGGGGGGGGGGGGGGGTTGTTGGGGGGGGGGGGGGGGGGGGGGGGGGGGGGGGTGTGGGGGGGGGGGTTGGGGGGGGGGGGGGGGGGGGGGGGGGTTGGGGGGGTGGGGGGGGGGGGGGGGCGGCGGCCGGCCGCAGCCCTCTCCAAGGCGCCGAGGAGGACCTCGGGGCTCTGGGCGCCCTGGAGCACCAAGGTGCCGTCGATGACGAAGGTGGGAACTGCCGTGACACCGAGGGCGGCGGCCTCGGACAGTTCGGCGCGGACTTCGTCGGCCCCCTCGGACGAGGTGAGGAAGGCCAGAGCCGCCGCGCGGTCGAGACCGGCGAGCTCGGCGAGCCCCGCGAGCGCCTCGCGGTCGCCGAGGTCCCCGCCGTCGGTGAAGTAGTGCGCCAGCAGGCGCTCCTTCACTTCGGCCTGGCGTCCGTGCCGCCGGGCGAACCAGAGCAGCCGGTGCGCCTGGAAGGTGTTGGCGGCCAGGGCCTCGTCCATCCGGAAGGTGATGCCCTCGGCGGCCGCGGCCTGGGTCAGCGGCCCGAAGATGGTCGCGGCGGGGCGGCCGAACTTGCGCTCGTAGACCTCCGCGGAGGGCTCCGGCGTCTCGGGGGCCGCGGGGTTCAGCTGGAACGGCCGGTAGACGACGTCGACGCCCGCCGCCTCCGGGAAGGCGGCCAGGGCCTTCTCGAAGCGGCGCTTGCCGATGTAGCACCACGGACACACCAGGTCCGAATAGATCTCGACCTTCACGACGCTCGCTCCTGACGGGTCTGTCTCACGGATGGGCCGGCTTCGCCTCGTGGGTTCCGGACCGCTCGTTCCATAACGTAGCCGATTCTGGAACGAACGGTCAAATACGTGCTGCCGGGGCCGCTGACCTTCGCTACCGTGGGGTGCATGGCGAGACCACGCACGTTCGACGAAGAAGCGGTCCTGGACCGGGCGATGATCCTGTTCTGGCGCAAGGGCTACGAGGCGACCGCGATGAGCGACCTCGTGGAGGAGCTGGGACTGGGCCGAGGATCGATCTACGCGGCGTTCGGGGACAAACACCAGCTGTTCATCCGGGCCCTCGGCCGCTACCTGGACCACCAGACACGACTGCTCGGCACCGCGCTCGACGAGGAGGGGCCGGCGCTCGCCAGGCTGAGGGACGTCCTGGGCCGGCTCCTGGCGGCCGACGCAGCCCCCGGCAGCGCCGGGTGCTTCAGCGTCAACAGCATGGCCGAGCTGCTGCCGCACGACGAGGAGGTCGCGAAACTGGCCCGTGGCAACCTCCAGTACGCCGAGAAGGCGTTCACGGCGCAGTTGGAGCGGGCCGCACGGGATGGGGAACTCGCTCCGGCCGTCACCCCGCGGCAGGGCGCGCTGCTCCTGCTCAACCTGGTCCAGGGCCTGCAGATCATGCGCAAGGTCGACCCCGACCCGGCGAGCGCGGCGGCTTGCCTGGACTCCGCCTTCGCCCTCCTGGGTCGCCCGCCGGCCATCACCGAAGCGCCCGGCGACGGCCCGGTCATGTTCTCGGCGGCTCCGTAGCGGCCGCGCTCCTCCGGCGCGGGCCGTCCGATGTGACCGATCGGACGATGAGTTTCCGTGGGCATTTGGCCTAGCCTGTACCGGTAACGCACGCCAGGGGCCGAGCGCAGAGGATCAGCACGTCCATGGTCATCACCAGCACTTCCGCACGTCGTCGGCGGGCGGGAACCACCGTGACGGCGGCCGCGGCAGCCGTCGTCGGCCTTGTGGCGGCGGCTGCCCCACCCGCCCTCGGTGCCACGGACGGCTCGACGGCCCGGTCCTCGGCCACGAACCCCTCAGGGCCCGGCGACAGCGCCTCCCGCGTCCCCCTGGGCATTTCCCGGCTGGCACAGGGATCGGGCCGCGACATCGCCATCACCATCGATGACGGTCCGGACCCCCGCTGGACCCCTCAGGTCCTCCAGGCACTGAGGGAGAATCACGTCAAAGCCACCTTCTGCATGATCGGGACCCGCGCGCAGAAGTACCCGGACCTGGTGCGAGCGGTCGCCGCCGACGGACACCAGCTGTGCGACCACTCCGTCGACCACGACGTGACCATGGACCACAAGCCGGTCGCGTACCAGGAGCAGCAGATACTCGACGGCAAGGCCATGATCGAGAAGGCCGCGCCGGGCGTCGCCGTGAACTACTACCGCGCGCCGGGCGGTGCCTTCACGCCCGAAAGCCGCGCGATAGCCGCCGCGAACGGGATGCGCCCCCTGGGCTGGAGCGTGGACCCCAAGGACTGGAGCCGGCCGGGGCTGCCGGCCATCGTCGCCGTCGTGGAGGGCGCACTGCCCCAGCAGCCGACCGTCCTCTTCCACGACGGGGGCGGAGACCGCAGCGAGACCGTCGCGGCGCTCAAGGAGTACCTGCCCTGGCTCACCGAGCGGGGCTACACCTTCACCTTCCCGGCCCGAACCACCCCGTAGGGTCCGCAGCTGCAGCCGGCAGGACAGCCGCCGGTCGTCCGGATCGAGGCCGAACAGCTCACGCGCACGCCGCAGCCGGTACCTGAGCGTTCTGGTGCACGGCGATGCGCCGCGCCGCCTCACCGACGTTGCGACG
The DNA here is from genome assembly GCF_042731135.1 of Streptomyces sp. NPDC059874. NCBI lineage: Bacteria > Bacillati > Actinomycetota > Actinomycetes > Kitasatosporales > Streptomycetaceae > Streptomyces > Streptomyces sp. NPDC059874. The sequence continues at coordinate 76,622 of NZ_JBHWJY010000035.1, read as the reverse complement.
GCGTCCGGAGCCGTCCGCGACCGCCCGCTCGTCCAGGACCAGCGGGCCCTTGCCAGAGGTCATGTCCCCTGATCGCACGGCCCGGCGGCGGCCAGGGCGGTTCACTGATCGGGGCCGCTCAGCTTCTCCATCTTCCGGGCCGTCGCCTCCCCACTCGCTGAGCCAACACAGCCGCCAAACCGCTCAGCCAACCTGCACAACCCCAGGTCAGAAGCATGACGACTGCTCAGTTTCACTGAGCAGCGACAGCCTGACATGGGAGGAGGCCGGCCGAGTCGGAGTTGGTCGCGCTCGGCGCCAAAGAGCCCGCGGACCGGCCGGCCACCACCCCTCGCAGCCTGCCTTCTTCTGGCGGCGCCCGACGCGGCTTCGGGTGGCGTTCATGGCCGGGCTTCGGTGGGCACCCCGTGCGGTTCGTGCCGTTCACGGATCCGGAACGCCCGGTCGAGGTGCTGGTTGATGGCGTTCAAGACGGCTGGTCGGCGGTGGATGCCTCCGGCGGTTCGGGCTCGTTCGCGTTCGGCGGCAGCCCGTTGAGGAAGGTGCGGATCTCGTCGGCCTCGGGGACGCCGAGGAGGGTGTAGAGGTCAAGAGCCTGTCGGGCGTGGTCGTGGGCGAGGTCGATGCGGCCGAGGTCGCGGTGGACGTGAGCCAGGCCGTCATGGGCGCGGGCCTGCTCGGGGCGGTAGCTGAACTCGCGGGCGAGGATCAGCGCGGATTCATGTTCGGCCGCGGCCCGGGCGAGGTCGCCCATGGACCGGGCGGCTTCCGCGAGGGCGTTGAGCGACTCGGCCTCGTCCCCGGGGAAGTCGAACCTGCGGCTCAGCTCCAGGGCTTCGCGGTGATGGTGCCGGGCCTCGTCGTAGCGGCCCTGCCGTTGGTACAGCAGCCCGATGTTGTTCAGCACGACGGTCTCGCCGATGCGGGATCCCGTCTCGCGGTGCACGTGCAGCGCTTGCCGGTGGTGCTCGTGGGCGTCCTCGTACCGTCCTTGGCGTTCGTGGACGATGCCGAGGTCGGTCAGGCATCTGGCTTCGCCACCACGGTCCCCGAGCTCGCGGAACAGCACGAGGGACTTCGCGCAGTGGTCGTGGGCCTGGTCGTATTCCCTCCGCCGCGTGAAGACGATGCCGAGGCCCGTCAGTGCGCGCGCCTCCGCGACCTGGTCGCCGACCTCGCGCGCGAGGTCCAGGGCGTGCCGGTAGTGCTCGGCCGCTTGCTCGTAGGCGCCGTGCCACCAGAAGTGCACCTCGCCGAGATCGATGAGCGTGCGTGCTTCGGCGGCCGTGTCACCGCTCCGGCGGCCGGCTCGCAGTGCCAGGCCGTGGAGGGTCAGCGCGTCGGCCTGGTGGGCGTGGCCCAGCAGGTAGCGGTGCAGGGTGGAGGCCAGTTGGCCGGTGTGGGGGAACCAGTCGTGCTCGGCCGCGTACTGGCCGGACGCCATGAGGTTCGCGCGTTCGCTGTCCAGCCAGGTGATCGCCTCGGCCTCGTCCTGCGGAGGCCAGGCCGGCGTGTCCGGCGCGGGGATGCGTGGCCTGCGGCCCTTGCCATCGGGGTAGAGGTGGTCGATGGCCGTGCTCGCGGTGTGGAGATAGTGGTGGAACAGTCGGCCGAGGGCCTCGCGCTGGGCGTTGGGGGGTTCCTGGGCGGCCGCGGTGGCGAGGGCGTGTTCGCGAAGCAGGTCGTGGAAGGTGTAGCGGCCGAGCTGGTGCTGGGTCAGGACGTGGGCGTCCAGGAGGTCTTCCAGGAGCGTCTCGGCCTGATCAAGCGGGAGGTCGGCCAGCGCGGACGCCGCCTCGGGGCTGATGTCACGGCCCGGCTGGATCCCCAGGAGCCGGAACATGCGCTGCTGATCCGCAGTCAGCTGCTCGTAGGACAGCGTGAACGCCGCTGCCACTCCTCGCTCCGAGGTGGCCAGCTCGGAGAGTCTGCGGCGCTGGTCGCGGAGCCGGTCGGCCAGGTACGCGATGGTCCAGCGGGGGCGATGGTGCAGGCGGGCGGCGGCGATACGGACGGCCAGCGGCAGGAATCCGCACAACTGCAGGACATCCAGGACGGCCAGGGGTTCGGCGGCCGCTCGTTCGCCGACGATCGCCGTGAACAACTCCACGGCGTCCGCGGCGGGCAGCACGTCCAAGGACAGGGCGTGTGCCCCGTCCAGGTCGGTCAGCCGTCGGCGGCTGGTGATCAGGATGAGGGCACGGGAGGTTCCGGGCAGCAACTGGCGTACCTGGTCGGCGCCGAGGGCGTTGTCCAGCACGGCCAGCACGCGACGGCCGGAGAGTTCGGACCGCCACAGCGCGGCGCGATCGGCGACCGACGCGGGTATGTGTTGGGCGGGCACGCCGAGTTGGCCCAGAAGGACCTCGAGCGCGGCACCGGCGTCGAGCGGCGCCTGACCGGCGGTGTGCGCCTGCAGGTCGATGAAGAGCTGTCCGTCCGGGAAGTGGTCGGCGAGGCGGTGCCCCGCGTGGACCGCGAGCGTCGTCTTGCCGACCCCGGCCATCCCGTCGATCGCCGAAATCGTCACGACGCCGCCGTTGTTGCCCGACCACAGGCGGATCAGCCCGTCGAGCTCGCCTTCGCGTCCGGTGAAGTCCGGGACGTCGTAAGGCAGGAAGTTGATCCCCTGTGGCTTCGCCGGCGCGGTGACCGGCGGCCGCAGATCGGGGGCGTCCCGCAGGATGTCCTGTTCGAGCTTGCTGAACGCGTGGCCGGGGTCCAGACCCTGCTCTTCGGCCAGGGTTGCCCGGAAGGTTCTTGCCACGTCCAACGCCTCGGTTGGGCGTCCGGCGCGGTGCAGGGCGAGCATCAGCTGGCAGCAGAGCCGCTCCCGCAAGGGGTTGGCCGCCACGTGGCCGGACAGTTCGTCGATGAGGTCATCGTGCCGCCCCCGGGCCAGTTCCAGCTCGGCCAGGCGCTCGACGGCGGTCAGCAGCTGCCCGTTCAGACGTGCTCTGGCGCTCTGGACGTAATGGGCGCTGATGTCGGCCAGCGGCTCTCCCCGCCACAGCGCCAGCGCGGCACGTATCTGGTCCGCGGTGTCCCCCGGGTCGTCGGAGATGGCCGGTGCCTTGGCGATCAGGCTGGTGAACTCGTCCAGATCGAGTTGTCCTGGCTCGGGGGTGATGACGTATCCGGCCGGCCGCGTGGCCAGCATCCGGTCGGCTTCCGAAGCGCGCAGCATCCGTCGGATGGCGGCGATCGTGGTCTGGATCTGCGCGCGGGCGGAATCGGGCGGCAGCGACCCCCACATCGCGTCGACCAGGCGATCCGTACTGATCGCGACCCCGGCATGCAGCAACAGGTACGCGAGCACCGCGCGATGACGGGGCGCCAGGCCGGGCGCATCCGAACCGGGAGCCACGACCTCCACGGGGCCGAGGATCGTGAACCGCATGCCGTCACTCCAGGGGTCGCCATTTGTGTGCATCGAGGAAGCATCGGGAATGTATCAAGATCAACCGGCAGGGTTACCCGCATGCCACTCCACATCGTTGAACCGGAGATCGCGACCGGTGAAGCCGCAGCGCTGTTCACTGCCACGCACCAGGCTCTGGGGGTCGTCTCCAACCTGGCCAGGGTGATGGCCAACAGCCCGGCCGTACTGAAGGGGTACTTGGGCGTCGTCACCACCCTGAGCGCGGAGGGAACCCTGTCGGCGGATGTGCGCGAGAGCATCGCGTTGCTGGTGTCGCAGGAGAACGGGTCCGACTACTGCCTGTCCGTGCATGCGTTCCGCGGGACCAAGCTGGCCGGGCTGAGCGCGGCCGAGGCCCACCGCGCGCGCCGGGGCCATGCCGACGCCCCCTGGGCCGCAGGCGTCTTGGATCTGGCCGCCGTGATCGTCCGTGACCGCGGAACGGTTGCCGACGAGCAGTTGGTCGCGGCCCGGCGCGCCGGCCTGTCCGACGGGCAGATCGTCGAGGTCATCGCCCATGTCGCTCTCAACGTGTTCACCAACTACCTCGCCACGGCTGCCCGTGTCGACGTCGACTGGCCGCTGGTGCGCCACACCGACTGAAAGGACGCGAACGCGATGCCCCGGTCAGAGCCGGATCGCATGAACCGGGTTGCCCCAGTCCCTTCCAAGCCTCCTCCGTTGTGGTGCCTCGGCTGACGAGAGCACGCCCTCGCCCCATCCCGAAGCAAGACCGACTCGACGACGAAAGCCATCACTTTGTCCACATCAGTACACGTCAATCCGCTCCAGCGCGTCTCGGCCGCCGAAGCCATCTCGTGGCATCAGGTCGTCGCGGCCTCGATGGCCCACGACCTGCCCGGAGTACCGACCCCCGACCCCGCACAGATCCACGCCCGGCTCACCCAGCCCGCCCTGGGCAGCCACCGGCTGACCTGGTTGGCCACCGGTGCGGACGGCGTCCCCGTCGGAGTCGCCGGCCTGCGGGTGTTCACCTCCCCGGGCCAGGAGCACCTGGCCGAACTGGAACTCCACGTCGACCCCGCACACCGGCGCCAGGGAACCGGCTCCCTCCTCCTGGCGGCGGTCGTGGCGGCCTGCCGCGCCGAGAACCGGCGCAGCCTGATCGCCGCAGCCACGGCCGACGGTCCGGGCGAAGCCTTCAGCGAACGGTGGGGCTTCCGCCGAGCGCTGACCTTGAATCACCTCATGTTGCGCCTCAATGAGACGGCCCGGGCCGACCTGCTCCAGATCGCCGATGCCGAGCACCCCGGCTACCGGCTGACCGGCTGGACCGGCACGGTTCCCGACGGCCTCGCCGACGCGTTCGCCGCGGCCAAGAACGCCATGAACGACATGCCCGTCGGCGACCTCGACTACGGCAGCGTGGCATGGGACGCCGACCGCGTCCGTGCCATGGCCAAGGTGATCGCCGACCGCGGTGACACGCTGCTGACCATCGCGGCAGTCCACGACGACGGCACCATGGCCGGCTACACCGAGATCCTGCTCCCGCAGGGCTCCGGGCCACGTGCCCAGCAGTACGACACGGCGGTCGTGCCCGCGCACCGCGGCCACGGCCTCGGCCTGTGGGTCAAGGCCGCCATGGTGCGGCGTCTGCGCGCCGAGCATCCCGACGTCGTCGAGATCGAGACGGACAACGCCGACGACAACATCCACATGCTGGCCGTCAACCACCGACTGGGATTCCGCTCCTACCGGCGCACCCGCGAGTTCCAGCTCGACGTGCCCGCGACCTGAACCGCATCGACCTCCACCCCACCTCCGACTCGAAAAAGCGAGAAGCACGTGCGCAAGCTGATCTACTACATATCCGCCACCCTCGACGGCTACATCGCCGGTCCCGACGGGCAGTACGACTTCCTCCCCTTCGACGGGGAGGAAGCCGCGGCGATCCTGGCGGACTTCCCCGAGACCATGCCCACGCCCGCGCGTGAGCCGTTCGGCGTCGCCGACCGGGCCGCCCAGCGGTTCGACACGGTCATCATGGGCCGCGCGACCTACGACCCGGGCCTGAAGCTGGGGTGGACCAGCCCGTACGCCCACCTCAGGCAGTACGTCGTCTCCCGCACGCTCGTCAGCCCCGACCCGGCGGTGACCGTCGTCGACGACCCGGTCGCGCTCGTCCGCGAGCTCAAGGAACAGGACGGCCTGGACATCTGGCTGTGCGGCGGCGGCAAGCTGGCGGCCGACCTGCGCGACGAGATCGACGAACTGATCATCAAGCGCCACCCCATCTTCATCGGATCCGGCATCCCCCTGTTCGACGGGCCCTTCACTCCGACGCGCTTCGCCCCGGTCGGCACACGATCCTTCGACTCCGGGTTCGCCATCACTCACTTCGCAAAGGTGCTGTCATGAACGTCTCCTCCTCCACCCTCTCCCTGACCGTCGCCGACGTGGACGCCTCCCGCGCGTTCCTGTGCACCCACCTCGGCTACGAGGTGGCCATGGCTGACGACGGCTTCGTGTCCCTGACCCGCGGGGACGCCGCCGTCGACGTCGTCCTGCTCCGCGAAGGTACGGACGTCCTCCCGCCCGAGCAGCGTGACCAGCGGGCGGCCGGTCTGATCCTGGCGCTCACGGTCACCGACCTCGCGGCGGAGGAGGCCCGACTGCGCGCGGCGGGCGCCCCCATCACCATGCCGCTACGCGAAGAGCCGTGGGGCGAGCGGCTGTTCCAGATGACCGACCCGAACGGTGTCGTCGTCCAGCTCGTCGAATGGGCAGCCAGCGCCGACGCCGATCCGGCCGACAACGACGAGAGCGCCGCCGTGGTCGTGATCACGCCCGCCACCGACCACGTCACCATCTCCCCCAACGCCACCATGGCCGGTCTGGCGGCCCCAGCCGCGGCAGCACCGAACTCAGCACCTGGACGGTCACGATGGACGCCGGCGCCACCGGCCCCGAGCACTCCATCAGCCGTGAGCAGGTCTGGACGGTCACCGCGGGCGCGCTGGAGGTGACCTGCGGCGGCCGTGTGGAGAAGGTCGCGGCCGGCCAGACCCTGATCCTGCCGTCGGGGCACCTCCGCCGGATCCACGCCCCGGAACAGGCGGAGGCCCACGTCTCGATGCCCGCCGACGGGGTCGCCTCCGTACCCGGCACCGAGGGCACCCGTGAACTGCCCTGGGCTCGGTAACTCAAGAGACACAGCTACTCGGGTCGTACCTCAGGACGGTCGGCCTGGCCAAGAATCCACGGAAACAGGAGATCACGAAATGCGTGTGCTGTTGTCAACGTATGGGTCGCGTGGGGACGTCGAACCTCTGGTGGGGCTCGCGGTGCGGTTGAGGGAGCTCGGCGCGGAGGTGCGGGTGTGCGCGCCACCGGACGAGGACTTCGCGGAGCGGCTGGCCGGCGTCGGCGTGTCCGTGGTGGGTGTCGGGCAGTCGGCACGCGCGCTGACGACCGCGGCTCCGCCGCCGTCGAAGGGCAATCTGCCGCAGCGCGCGGCGGAACTGATCGCCAGTCAGTTGCAGGTGATGCCCGCGGCGGCGGAGGGGTGCGACGTGTTGGTGGCGACGGGGGCGATGCCGGCCATCGCCGGTGCGCGTTCGGTGGCCGAGAAGCTCGGCATCGGCTACGTGTCCGCGATCTTCCAGCAGCTGACCCTGCCTTCGCCGCAGCGCCCGCCGCTGGCCTACCCCGGGCGGCCGTTCCCGCCGGAAGTGACCGACAACCGGGCACTGTGGGAGCTGGACGCCCAGAGCATCAACGCGCTGTTCGGTGAGGCGCTGAACACCAGCCGGGCGTCGATCGGCCTGCTCCCGGTGGACAACGTCCGCGACTACGCCTTCGGCGACCGACCGTGGCTGGCGACGGACCCTGTTCTGGACCCGTGGCTGGAGACGCCGGACCTCGACGTCGTACAGACCGGCGCGTGGGTGCTGCCCGACGAGCGTCCGCTCCCGGCGGAGCTGGTGGCCTTCCTGGATGCCGGCGCGCCGCCCGTGTACGTAGGCTTCGGCAGTATGGCCGTGCGCGCAGGTGAGGCGGCGGCCCGGGTGGCCATCGAGGCGGTCCGCGCGCAGGGCCGCCGGGTACTCGTCGGGCGTGGCTGGGCGGAACTGGGCCTCATCGACGACCGTGCCGACTGCTTCGCCGTCGGCGAGGTCAACCATCAGCAGTTGTTCGGACGCGTGGCTGCCGTCGTGCACCATGGCGGTGCGGGTACGACGACGACGGCCGCTCGGGCCGGCGCTCCGCAGGTGGTGGTGCCCCAGTTGGCGGACCAGCCGTACTGGGGCACCCGGGTGGCCGAGCTGGGCATCGGCGTGGCCCACGACGGCCCGGTTCCGACCGACGAGTCCCTGTCGGCCGCGCTCAAGACAGCCCTGGACCCGGAAACCGTCAGCCGGGCGAAGGCCTTGGCCGGCACGGTCCGCACCGACGGAGCGATGCTGGCAGCAAGACTGCTCCTCGACACACGCGTAGTGATGACCAGGGCGAACGTTGCCTGATGCGGCACTGGCTCTACGACCGGAAGTGACGCTGTCGCCGGCGATCCTGCCGACTTCGCCGGGACTCGCGACGACCAGAACCCGCCCATCGGACCGCATGCCGACGGCATAACACGGCCGCAGAAGGACAGGAATGCGGCGACGGACCGGGCGAACCGCATGGTTCACGGGGTCCAAGGTGCTCAGGGGGCTCAAGGGGTTCGAGTGGTTCACGGGCTCAAGGGGTTCAAGAGGTTCAAGAGGTTCAAGGGGGAGATCGTGGAATATCCAGCTGTTTCCTTGGGCGTGGGGGCAGCGGCACAGGCCGCCGCCTCTCTCATCAACACTCATCGCCGGCTCAAGGCGGAGGAGCAGGCCAGGGCCTCGCGACAGGACTTCGAGAAGGTCCAGGCGGAGGCCCGGTTCGGCCGCGAACTCCAGCTGGAGGACGTCCGCCAAAAACGCCTGACCCGGATCGCCGAGCTGGAGAGCCGCCTGCGCCGCGACACCGATCTGGCGGCACTCCGAAACCGCAGGCTCATCGACAGCTACCCCGTCGAGGAAGGTCCCGGCCATCTCCGGGAGAGCCTGCGGCTGCTCTCCTCCGACCTCACGACGCTCCCGCTGGTCGTCCTGCTGCCGACCTTCCACGGCTCCCCGGAGGGGCACTGGGCGGGACTGCGTGGGTCGGTGATCGACGCGCTCAGGCGCCGGCTCGCCGCCGACGGGCTGATCGAACTCCAGGACTCCCTGCGGACGTTGGCCTCACCGCACGCCGCCTTCTACTGGAACGACCTGTACGGCATACCCACCCTCGTCGTGCAAGTGCGCTACTTCCGCGACACCCTCGACATCAGCCTGGGCGGCTGTCATCTGCGAGCGGGCGCCGAGTCGCCGGCGGAGGGGCTACGCAGCATCTACCGGCACCGCATCGCACGCCCCGACCGAGGGACGCCGCAGGCCGTCGCGGAACTGAACGCCTCGGTGCCCGCCAGCCACCGGCTGGCCGTCCCCGCGGACGACACGGAACGGGTACGCGTCGACATCGAGATCGCCGCCCGGGCCGCGACCGCCGTGGTGACCGCCGCCGTGGACGCGTACTACCTGGGGAACTCCGCCCGCTACCGGCAGCGCCTGGACGAGGCCGCCGCCGCACTCGGCGCCGGTGCCCTGGCCGACTGGGAGCCCGACCTCGGCATCGCGCTCTGGCAGGTCGCCGACCCGGCCTTCCATCTGCTCACGGTCGCCACCCGGCAGGCAAGGCGGAGGCAGGGCGAGGCGGCGGTCGCCTCGCTGCGGCACTCGCTGGCCATCCTGACCCACCCGGACTACGCCGTCACCGGCCCGCCCTTCCCTCCGGTCGCCGACGCGGCCGAACCCCTCGCCGCGGCCGACTCCCTCTACCGCACCGCCTTCCGCCAGGCCCTGTCGGAGGCGGCTACGGCCGTCACGGGCGTCCCGGGCGCCACGGACAGCGCCTCGCGGCAGGACCTCGACGAGATGGCGGGAGTGCTCCATGACTGACAACCGGATGGGCGGCAACCGGATGGGCGGTACGGGCGAGGGCGGTACCGGTCCCGGCGGTGACCCGACCGTGGCTCCCCCCGTGACCGAACTCCTCGACGCCCTCCAGCGCCACAACGGTCTCCTGCCCTCCCTCGCCCCAGCCGTACGGGACGCCCTTGCCGCTGTCCGCCGAGCCGCCGAGCGCAGCCACCTCGTGGTGGTGGGCCCCGAGGGCGCGGGCAAGTCCACCCTCATCAGCGCGCTCGCCGACGCCGATGTCACCCCCACCTCCGCCTTCCTGCCCGGCACGGTCGCCCCGGTCCACGTCCTGCACGGTGAGGATGCCGCGCCGGGCTTCACCGTGGTCCGCGCGTCCGAGGAGCCCGGCGGCCCGCCGCGGACCGTCCCGACGGACCGTGCGGGGTTCGACGGCTGGCTGCTCCAGGAGCACAACCCCGAAAACACCCGGCGCGTGCTGCGCGGCGAGGTCCGGCTGCGGTCCGACCTGCTCAGCGGGGGCCTGCGCCTGGTCGACCTGCCGGGTGCCAACGGCGTCTCCCCGGAAGTCACCGCCCGGACGGCCGAGGACCTCGCGGGCAGTGCGTTCACTGCCGTACTCGTCAGCTTCGGCAGGGTCAGCATCGCCGCCCTGGCGGACGTCGTCCGGGAACTCGCCGAGAGCCCGTACGAGGTGGAGGTCGCCGCGATCGTGTTCAACGAGGTCGCGCCGCCCCCGTCAGAGAGGTTCGCGGACCATCTCACCATGCGGCGACGGAGCGTCGCGCAGTACCTGCTGCCTGCCGACGCGGACGGCTCGCTCGGCCTCGCTCGGGCCGGAATCCACGCCCTGCACCTGCCGTCCTTCCTGCCGGCCGCCAGTGCGGCGGCTCCTGCCCCGGGCACGAGGCAGGAGGAGGAGCGGTGGAAGGCGTTCCGCGCCGAGGTGGCCGACCGGGTACGGCGCAATGTGGCCTCGACCGCCGCGTCCGCTGCGCGGTACGCCCTTCCGCTGCTCGACACCGCGCTGGCCGACCGGGTAAGGAGTATCGATCGCTCCCTCGACGGCAAGGTCCCGCGGAGCGAGGCGGCCGCGCTCGCCCGGGAGCTGACCGCCTCGGCTAGGAAGCGGCTGGGGGAGGTGGAGGCGGCCTCCCGCGCGGCGGACTGGGCCGAGATCGAACCGACCGTGCTCCGTGCCGCCGCCACGATCCGCGCCGACCTCGATCGCATCAGGTCCCGGATCACCACCGGCCTCACGCTTCCGAAGGCGGAGGCGAAGAGCCTCAACGACGAGATCGAGGGGCTGCTGACCCGGGCGGCGACCGGTCTGGCCGCCGAGGCCGAAGCGGCGTTCGAGCGGCTGGGTGCGGGGCTGCGGGCGGTCACAGAGGCCGCCGTCGTCGAGTTCGACGCGCGGATTCCGCTCGGGGCCACCGGGAACCCCGAACATTCCGACGACTCCGTCTCGTTCAAGGTCGGGAGCTACCACTACCAGTCGTCGGGCGACGAGTTCGGGGAGTTGGCCAACGACGGGTTCGGGGGGCTGGTGATCGCCCTGCTGCCGACGATGTGGGTGTTCTTCATCGGCCAGCACTACCTCGGGGGCGGCCATCTCGGCCACACACTGCGGGCGATAGGCAGGACGCGGAAGGAGATCGAGAAGGGGCTCACCCCGGAGGCGGGTACCGGCTGCGCACCCGTCTGGCTCCAGGTCCGCACGCGGATGGTGGAGCAGGCCCGGAGGGAAACAGGCTCGCTTCTGACCGGTTTCCAGAGGAAGGCCGTCGACAAGCTCCCCCAGAAGTCGGTCCGCGACCTGACCGCCCAGCGTGACGGCATCAAGGCGGCCCGCGCTCAGCTCGCAGAGTGGCGCCGCCGTCTCGACGGCCTCGACGGCCTGCGCGGTCAGTAGTCCAGCGAGGCTTCGCCGCCCCAGGACGAGGTGTCCGTCGCGGTGCCGTCCTCGATGGTGGTCGCATCCTCGTGGTGGATCTCGCCGCTGACGGTGACACTGCTGTCGGCGTCATCGGCGGGACCCCAGGAGTCGGGATAGTCAACCGTCAACGATCCACCAGCCTCCTGGCGTTCAATGCTGGTGCCGCCCTCGATCGTCCGGCTCTCCTGGACGTACATCTCCCCCGAGAGCGAGACACCGCTCTCGTCGACCGTGGAGCCCGACTCCCCCTGGTAGTCGTCCCAGTTCGACTCGTCCGCCATGGCTGCCCCTCCCGTGGACCGACCTCACACCGTCACCTCTGTTCCGTCTACCCGTGGGCCAATGCCTTCACGCCGTGGCAAGGCCGGCGGCGCGCCTGGGTGCATGGTGACCTCCGGCCGGACCCCGTCCGGCTCACGGATCGCACAGGGGGAGGAAGCAGACACGACCTAGACCTTCACTCCCAGCAGCTCCCGGAACGCCTCGGCTCCTTCCGGTGTCACCTTCACCGCGCGCCCGGACCCGACCCGCCGCACCCACTGCCGTTCCTGCGCCCTGGCGCACAGGCACGCGCCCAGCGCTCCGGCGATATGGGGTCGGCGCTCTGTCCAGTCCAGGCAGGCGCGCACCAGGGGCCGCCGGGCGCCCGGGGGTTGCTCGTGGCCCAGGGCGTCGGCCAGCCATGCCCGGCCCGCAGGGGTGACGGCCAGCCCGGAGTCGGAGGCGATCAGGCCTCGGGCGATCATTGCGTCCGCCAGGGCCACGCCCAGCCGTCCCGCCAGATGGTCGTAGCAGGTGCGGGCCCGGGCTTCGGCGCTGAGCCGCACCGATTCACGCAGGTTCTGCGGGCGGGGGGTGTCCGGGGCGTATGAGATGAGGGCTTCGATCAGGGCGGCTGCCTCTGGGCCGGCCAGCCGGACGTAGCGGTGACGGCCTTGGCGTTCCTCGGTCAGCAGTCCGCCCGCGATGAGGCGGGAGAGCTGCTCGCTGGCGGTGGAGGGCCGCACTCCTGCGTGACGGGCGAGTTCGCCCGCAGTCCAGGCGCGTCCGTCGAGCAGGGCCTGGCAGAAGGCGGCGCGGGTGCGGTCGGCGAACAGGCCGGCGGTCTCAGCGAGCGGGGACATGGGGCCATGATGCCGCAGGGACAGTTCGGGAGGTGCCGAACTGTCCCGGGCCTAGCGTCAGTGCCATGACGCACACGACGCACGAGTTCAACCGCCATGCCGATGTACGGGCGGCGCTTGCCGACCCGGCACTTGTCCCGGACCTGCCTGCTGCGGACGGCGGTGCCGTCGGGGCGAGTGTCGCGTGGCTGCGTGCCACCGTGGCCCGATTCAGCTCCGGTGAGGCGCACCGCCGCCGGCGGGCTCTGGTGGAGGACGAGCTGGCCCGGCTGGATCCCGCCGCGCTGCGGCGGGCTGTGGCGGCGGGGGCTGAGGGGGAGGTCCGGGTGCGGGTGGTGCGGACCCTCGCCGAAGCCCTGGGGATGCCGGAGCCAGGGGTGATCGCGGAGGCGGTGACCGTGGTGGCCGGGGCCTACTTCGGAGGTTCGGACGCGGCCGCCGACGAGGCGGTGGCCCGACTGGTGGCGCGGCTGGCACCGGGGCGGGCGAACGAAGCCGGTCTGGAGGCTGCCGCCAACCGCATCGGGCTGCTGGTGCAGGCCTGCACGGCGACGGCTGCGCTGGTGGAGGCCGCGGCCGATGGTGACGCACCGCTGGCCCGGGTACTTCGGGAGGTTCAACCGGTACGGACCATGCGCCGGATCGCGGCCCGCACGACCCGGGTCGCCGACCGGGAGATCGCCAAGGGCGACGTAGTGCTCCTGGATCTCGCGACTGCCAACCGCGCACATCCCGTGCCCCTCACCTTCGGTGCACCGCCCCGGGTCTGCCCCGGCCGGGCCCACGCCCTGGCCCTGGCCGACGGCTTGCTCCGGCGCCGGCTGACAGACTTCGCGCGGCTGCACCACCAGGCCACCCCACTGTTGTTGCCCAATGCCTGGGACTACGCCTCTGCCGCAGCTCTGGCGGAACAGGGCTTCGAGGCGATCGGCACCACGAGCCTGGGCGTTGCCGCGGCCGCCGGCCTGCCTGACGGGGCAGCCGCCACTGCCGATGCGACCTTGGCGCTGGCCCGCCGACTCGGACGAGGCCCCTTCCTGTTCACCGTCGACGCCGAAGGGGGGTTCAGCGATGACCCGGGAGAAGTTGCCCAACTGGCCCGCCGACTCCACGATGCAGGCGCTGCGGGGATCAATCTCGAGGACGGGCGCCCGGACGGCACCCTCGCGCCCGTGGAGCTGCACGCCGCGAAGATCGCCGCGGTCAAAACCGCCGCGCCCGCCCTCTTCGTGAACGCCCGCACCGACACCCACTGGCTCAACGTTCAGGAGGAACAGACCGCGGAGCGCCTCGCGATCTACGAACAGGCCGGTGCGGACGGGGTGTTCGTGCCAGGGCTATCGGATCCGGACGAGATCGCCGCCCTGACGGCAACCCTCGTCACCCCGCTGAACATCCTGTATATCCCGACCGGACCCACCCTCGCCGAACTGGGCGCGCTGGGCGTGCACAGGGTCAGCCTCGGCTCTCTGCTCTACCGCAGAGCCTTGGCGGCGGCCGTGACCACCGCGACCGCCATCCGCGACGGACTGCCGACGGACCTCAGGACCCCCTCCTACGCCGAGGTGCAGACACTGGGGGCGCCTGGTGGGACGCAGCGGGGGTCTTCCCCAAACTCGGTGTGACCTCCCGAGCGGGACTGCGCGACGAGCTCGAACGACTGGACCGGGAGTGACGGTTCGTCCGAGGCCGGGCGCGCGGAGCTACATCGGATGACGGAAGCGGCGCAACCGGCCGCATCCCTACCTTCACCGCACGGGCACTGGCTGCACAGGCCGGGCCGAAGATCACAGGAGGCTGATGAACGACGACGCTCCGCGCGGGAACATCGTTCTCGTCCACGGAGGAGTCGTGGACGGCACTGGCTGGCAGGGCGTGCACGACTCCCTCCTGGCCGACGGCCACAACGTCGCCGTCGTGCAGCATCCCACGACCTCGCTCGACAGCGACGTGGCCATCACGCACCGGGTGATCGAGGCAATGCCGGGGCCGGTGACCCTGGTGTGTACGTCGCCGCGTTCGCCCCGGACAAGGGCGAGTCGGTGAGCAGCCGGATCGCTGACCCGCCCCCGGGCGCCCCCGGTCCCACCGATCCTGCCGCCTCAGGGCGGCTTCCTCTTCCTGGACCGCGACAAGTTCGCCGACTCCTTCGCCGACGACCTGCCGTGCGCCCAGGCCGAGTTCATGGCCGACTCGCAGCTCCCCTGGGGCGTGGACGCTCTCGGCGGCACCATGTCCCGTCCGGCCTGACGCACCAAGCACTCCTGGTACCTCCTCGCCACCGACGACCGCATGCTCCCGCCCCAGGCCCAGCGCGCGATGTGCGAGCGGATCGGCGCGCAGGCTGTCGAAGTTGCGGCCAGCCATGCCGTCTACATCTCACAGCCCGAAGCTGTCGCCGACCTGATCCGCCGGGCGACCCACCACGCAACCGGTCCAATGGCACTCATACCGGATGTCGGTCTCTGGGCATGGCTCTGTCAGGCCCACGGTCGACCGCAGGCGAGGCGGGTGACTGCGTCGTGTGGGAGCGGCCGCGAGGTGTCGTACATTCGTGCAATTGGATTCCGAGCCTGGGGGATTCGTGTCGCGCGCTTCGTTCGGCCACCGGTCGGGAGCCGCGATTGCGGTGTGGCTGCTGAGCACGGCGTGCGTGGTCACGTCCGACGCCGAGCTTGCCCCGTTCGTCCTGAGCCAGTCCGATCTGCTTGGCTTCGAGGTTGAGGAGATCTCGACGCAACGTGCCGCCGCACTCGCAGAGGACACCCACAGCAACAAGAGCAAGTGCCAGGAACTGGCGCGCATCCCCTCCTATTCGCCGATAGGCGACCCGCGCAGTGTCGCTCGCGCGCTGGCTTCCCACCAGGCGGCGGAGACGTCCCCCGGCGCCGCCCTCCAAGAGTCCACGGTCGTCATCCTGGCGTCCTAGAAAGAACAGGACGCCAATAGAGCCATTGCCGCGCTGCGCACGGCAGGCAAGGACTGCGCCGACGGCTTCCAGGCGACTGTGGACCCGGGATGGACGGTGAGCAGCGTCGCCCCGGCCACAGCCGTCGGGACCGGTGACGAGGCCGTTGCCTTCAGCATCGAAAGTGAAGTGGGAGGCATCAAGAACACTGCTCGGATCGAGGCTGTACGCAAGGGCGACACTGTCGCTCTCTTCTTCACCGAACGGCCGGGCGCCAGCGCCGAAGCCCCGACCACCGTGATAGAGGCGCAACTGAAGAAGCTTGCCTGAGCAGCGGCACCCACAGAGTCCTGCGACCCCGCCCGTGCTCACCGTGTCATCGCACACGAACAGACACCAGGCCGCAGACGGGGACATGCTCCGTCTGCAACGGGAGTGTCGCCGTCACCCCAGTTGACCGAGCTGTTCCGGAGGTCGCCACCCACGAGACCTTCGCTCACAGTGGTCGGGGAGAATACCGGGACACCACATCGACGTCTTGACAGGACTGGACTGCCTGATGCCGCACATCACCATCGACTACTCGGCGAACCTCTCCGATGTCTTCGCACGACGACCCTTCGCCCTTGCCCTGCACTCCCTGACCGCCAAGGTGGCCGGCGGCTCCGTCGCCGACTGCAAGACCCGCTTCAGGCGCCTCGAAGAGGTGTACGTGGCCGACGGCGCACCCGAGAACGCACTCGTCCACGTGCAGTTGGGCCTGCTCGCCGGGCGGACCGAGACGGTCAAGGCCGAGCTCAGCGCGGCCGTGCTCGACCTGCTGCGCACTCACATGTCCGGCGCAACGGACGGGCTCCGCCCGGTGGTGCACGCCTCGGTGGACGTGATCGAACTGGGAGCTGCCTACCGCAAGTATGTGGAGGTCTGAGCCTCCCCGGCGAACTCACAGGGCCCGAGTGGCCGCGCCGCGCCGGGCCGAGGAAAGGCAGGCTGTTGGCGAAGTGTCCGATTGAGGACCTGCAGTGCAGCGCCGTCGTGGGGGCACCCAGGTTCTGGCCCTGTCGGGACCGTCCAGGGCGTATCGCGGGGATGTGCGGACAGGGATCGGCTTCTGACCACGCCGACATCATTCTGCGCCGCCGATCACGGGTGGGTTCAACTGACGGCCGACAGGTGCACACTGACGACATGCCGAGACAATTCGAGAGCGACGCGGTCCTGGTAATCGACGGGATCGAACGAGCCGTCTACGCCCGGGTCTCCATCTTCGGCGACGGTACACAGGTCAAGGGCTGGTTCGGTTCCCTCGGCTCCGACGACCCCGGGCTCGAGTGCGACCTACTGAACGCTAGCGTCGCCATTCTGCGCATGCCGGACGGCAAGGAAGGATCCATCAAGACCAGCGATGGGCCCAGCAGCAGGAGGGGCGAGGTCGCCTTCACCGGCAGCGGCCAGCCGCCCGCCTGACCCCAGACACAGCGGAGCGCCCCCTCCCGAAGGAGGGGTCGGAGGTCGTACTCCAGTTCTCACGCGTCGATGTGGATGTGATTGCGTGCACCCTCATGCCGGCGGCACTGGAGGCATTCCAGGGCAAGGGGCATCCGTGATTCGCTCATCCTGCGGCCGACTCGGCTCGTAGCGGCGGTGCAGGCGGACGGCAGCCGCCCAGCCAGGGCATCGTGCGCTCGATCGTCCAGCGATGCCGGCAGCCGCGTGGAGGATTCCACGCCTCTGCGAGCCACGCGGTGACGGATGCCGCGCGAGCGCAGCCATCGACGCAGGTGGTCGTAGTTGTATCCCTTGTCCGCATGGAGCTTGGCGGGCCGCCGGCGTCGCGGGCCGCGACGCGAGCGGATCGGAGGAATGCCGCGCACCAGCGGCTCAAGCGCCTGGCTGTCGTGGAGGTTCGCGCCGGAGATCCCGACGGAGATGGGCAGACCGGTCCGCTCCGTGTGGCCATCGGAGACCGCCTCACCTTCGGCGGCAACATCATCGAGGCCGGCACCGACTCCTACCGTCTGCCACTACCCGGGCCGAAAAGCGGAATGCGTAGGCGACTGAGCACAATCCGCCTGGCTATCGAACTGGCCCGCATTCATCGACGATCACGGTCGGCTCTGACAGGAAGACATGCAAGCCCTACCTCGACCGGCGATGGCAGGAGGGCTGAACCAACGCCTGAAAGCTGTGTGGCTCAAGGCCGTACTGTCGAACTGCCCCGAGCTGGACGCACTGGCCGAGCACGCCCGCTCCTTCGCCCACATGCTTACTCAGCTGCAAGGCCGCCGGCTGCCGGCATGGATCGAGACCGCGACCACCGCCGACCTGCCCAGCCTCCAGCGATTTGCCCGGCCCTTGGAACGCGACCTCGACGCCGTCACAGCGAGGCTCTCGCAGCCGTGGAACTCCGGGGTCGTCGAAGGCCGTGTCAACCGGATCAAGATGCTGAAGCGCCAGATGTTCGGCCGAGCAGGCCTCGAACTCCTCCGCAGGCGCGTGCTGCTCTACTCCTGAGCTTGCCGCTTAACCTTCGGCGTCGGGCGAAGGCAGTTCGTTATCGGCGAGGGTGACTTGGGCGGTCCATGACCAGGGTTCCTGGGGCGGATCCCAGCTCACCTCGACGTCGGAGTCGTGGAAGTCGCGCGCGAGTTCCGCCACCATCACCGCCGCCGCGACCCGCGCGTCGTGTGGGTCGGTGTCGATCGGCACGTCCAGGCGCCCGCAGAGCATTCCGCCTTCCATGGTGAGGACACTGGTGCGCCAGCCCTCCGGCGTCGCCAACAGGACGATCCCCTTCGGAAGGCCCCAGACGGGCCGCTTCTCCTTCTCCTTCTTGCGTCTCACCATGCCGCTATCCAACATCGTCGGGTTCATGGTGATGAATGTGGGTGGAGGATCAACCGCCGCGACGCGGTTCGCCGCCTGTCTTGTACGGCAGGCTGAAATCCTTCAGGACGCATCGGCGATGAGCCCGAAGCCCTCCGGGAACTCTTCCAGGAACTCGCGGCGAGCCGGGTTGGTCTCGGCGGCTGCCATCTCTCCGAGCAGGGCGATCATCTCCTGCTGCTGATCGTTCGACAGCGTGCTGACCAAGTGGGCGACACCCTCCAAGACCTTGACCGCGTCGCCCTGACCCATCTGCTCGTCTTCGCTGCCGTCGATGAACCACAGGACATCGATCAAAGCCTCGGCCAAGGCGCGAGTCAGGGACGGGGACGAGGACGTCACGGAGGGCTCCCAGAAGATCAACAGCGCAGTCAGGCCATCCCACCACACACCACTGACATCACGGTCCGTGAGCCACCACAAGAAGTGGACCAGAACCCGAGTCTGGCGCGGGCCCGGTCGCCGGCCAGGCCGGCGGGCGGACCCGCGCCGTCGCTCTCAGCGGCCCGGGGCCGCGGGGGTCAGAGCATGTTCTTGTAGATGTTCCACCCGGTGCCGAACTTCACCCGGGGGGCGAAGGTCGCGGTGCCGGTCTTGCCCGTCGAGGTGTACGTGTACACGTCGCCTCCCGGGAGCCGGGCCATCAGGTCGCCCTTGCTGTCGCCGTTGATGTCACCCGGGACGAACAGCGTGTCGTACTGGTTGAAGCCGCTGCCGACCTGCTCCCGGGGGGCGAACGGCGCGCTGGCCGTGCCGGTGCCCTTGAAGAGGAAAAGACCGCCGGCGGTATCCCGGGCGAGCAGGTCGGGCCGTCCGTCCCCGGAGTAGTCGCCCGCGCCGACAAGGGTGTTGTAGCCGTTCCAGCCGGTGCCGACCTTGATGCGCGTGCCGAACTTCGTGTACAGCAGGCCGTCGCCGGGGTGTAGCCACAGGACGCCGGCGGAGTCACGGCTGACCAGGTCGCCCTTCCCGTCGCCGGTGAGGTCGCCGGGGCCGGCCATCATGGTGTAGTTCCACGACGTAGCGACCTTCACGCCGCGGATGTAGAGGTCGGTGCCGATGTTCTGCACGTACGTGGCGTGGTTGTGGCTGTTGAGGCCCGTGGCGAACGTGTTGCGGGATCCGGGCGTCTCCTTGCCGACCTCGTAAGGCGGCGAATAGTAGGTGCTGTTGGCCAGGGCGTGGTACTTGACCAGGACGTTGTCGGACTGGGTCATCACGTTCTGGCCCTTGCCGTAGAGCGATGTGGTGCCCGCGCCGACGATGAACTTGTTGAGTTCGTAGCCGCTGCCGAAGTAGGCGGGTGCGGCGAATTTGCCGCCGCCGATCGACTTGAACCAGTACTCCACGCCGTTGTGGTCGCGGGCGAGCAGGTCGCTGCGGCCGTCGCCGTCGCCGTCGTCCGATCCGGTGATCACGTTGTACTTGTTCCAGCCGGTGCCGACCTTGATGCGCGGCTTGAGCGGGGCGGTGGCGCTGCCGGCTCCCTTGTGGAACCACAGCTCGCCGGCCAGGGTACGGGTGAGGACGTCGCCGATTCCGTCGCCGTCGACGTCGTTGGCGCCCACGACCTGGTCGTAGATCCCCCAGCCGGAGCCGACCTTGACCCGGGAGTTGAAGGGCTTGCTGACCGTCCCGGTTCCGGTGTACAGCCACAGGTCACCGGCGGGGTCCCGGGCCAGCAGATCGGGGCGGCGGTCGCCGGTCAGATCGCCGGGGGCGATCAGCCGGTTGTAGATCTGCCAGCCACGGCCCGACCACAAGGGCGCCGAGGTGTTCTTCACGCCCGCCTCGTAGAGCGTGAGCACACCGTCGAAGGTGAGCGAGAGGAGTTCGGGCTTGGTGGTGCCGCCGACGTCGCCAACCGGCAGCAGGTCCTTGAACGAGGCCTCGGGATCCGGATCGGTCTTGGAGATCGTGTAGTCGCTCCAGGCCTTGATCGATGACAGGTAGACGGCCGTGGCCTGGTCGTACTCCATGACGATCATGTCGCTGACGCCGTCGCCGTCGACGTCGTGCCGCGGCTTGGCGGCAGCGGCCACCTTGGCCGGAACCCGGGCCGGCATGACGACGGTCGGGAGCCCTTGGCCTCCGGCCGTTCCCGTCACGGTCGACGGTCCCGGCGCCGGCACGGCCGGGCTCGGCACGGCCAAGCTCGGCGCGGCGATACTCGGCGCGCCCAGGCTCGGCGCGGCGACGCTCGGTGCGGCGGCCAGAGCGCCGGCAGCCAGGGCGAGAACGCTCCCGGCGGCCAAGGCGCGCAGCCGTCTGCGCTGCGGTGACGTGCGGTGCGATGTAGTCAAGATCCCCCCTGAGGATCGAGCCGTGGGGCTCTGCCCTGGCACACGTCATGTGTGTGCCAGGCATCACGCATCCGTGCTTGAACGGCCCCCCGCTTCCGTGCACGCTAAGCCCCGTCGCCGACGTTCACGTCGGCACGATCACTCCGGTTCCCGTTCCCGGCACATCAGTTGGGCTTCCTGCACCGGGCGCCCCCTCCCCCGCCGTCAGATCCCGCCGGATCGCACGATGCAGCGTCTGAATCGGCGGCGGCGGCTCACCCTCACCCCGGAGCCGCACGAGCCTGAAGCTCACGACGGACAGCGGCAACATTGTCCTTCCACAGCCCAAGCAGAGACCGGACCTCCGAGGTGACCGTGAACCTCCCGTGGTAGCGGACCGCTCCCCCGGCACCGCGGACTCGTCCGCCTCCGCGGCGGCCGGCCACCGCCATACCGCCCGCTCCCGCATTACCGAACGTCTCACCCACCGTCCACACCTGCCGGGTGGTCAGCTTCCCTTCCCACGCAAAACCAACAACCGGCGCACCGCCGGCCCCCGCAACGCCCCGGCTGATTCAGCCGGCAGTATCCCGCCCGAACCCTCCGAGACCGGGAGATCTACTTCCTCGTCCACCCATCCATCACACCGCCCCCGCCCAGCCGATGGATCAGAACTCACGAAACTGAGCAGCATCACCCCTGCTGCGGTACCACCCCAAGACAGCGATCCCCCACCGATCTCTCACATCCATGACGGTGACACCGGAGCCTGCCCTTCGCCCGCTGGGTCCCCCCGCACCAGCGCACTACCAAGCGGTGCCCCCAACCAAACAGTGCCCGAACCCACACAGGCAACAACTCCTCAGAAGTCACCTCAGTTGGCGCGCAGCTTCCGCACGGTGCGCAGGGAGGATCACGTCATCGCAGTAGCAGGTGGAGGGCGGCCTCGCGTAGGTCTTCGTCGAGGCAGCGCTGCTCATGGACAGGTTCGAAGAAGTCGTCGGGTCTGATGACGCGGCGGGGCGAGGTGGCCCAGTGCTCGACGCGCCGGCGCAGGGCGTCGGGTGTCGTGCCGATACGCGCTAGCACCTCCACAGCGCGCACGCTTGTCGTGTACGCGTACCCGCTGGTCACGTGGGCGGGAAGCTCGATGAGTCCGGTGAGCGCGGCAACGGCTCGGGCGGGGTCCTGGGTGATGCGCCAGTCGGCTTCGGCCGCGCGCAGCCGCGCCCACTCGTCCCAGTGGCCGTGGTACGGCTCGATGAACGGCAGCAGCGGTGCCGCGGCGGGGCCGAGACGCCCCGCCTCCTCGATGCAGTGGTACGTGGCATCGTCCGCGGCCATGGCCTGTTTCAGCTCGCGCAGGGCCGGTTCGGGGTCGGCGCCGAGGCGGGCGGCGGATACGGCTGCGGTCGCGGCGAGCTCGGCGTGGCCGCTGCGGGCGGCTTCGTCGAGCAGGCCGAGCACCTCAGGGTCCTGGACGCCCCAGTCGCCGAAGAGGCGGGCGAGCTCCAGTTCGGGGCGGTCCGGCTCGGCGGGGTTCATCCGGTGCAGTACGGCCTTGAGGTCAGGGAGGAGAGCGTGGACGTCGTCCGGTGCCAGGGTGGCGAGGAAGTCGTCGAAGCCCAGGTACGCCGGCCGCTGGAGGGCGAGGCGCTGGTGGTCGCGGTGGCGGGTGCGGGCCGCGAGTGCGGCCACCGCTTCGGCGTACGGGTTGGGCACGGCGGTGAGGAGGCGTTCGTCGCCGAGGCGGCCGAGGGAGAGCTGGGCGCGGTTGGCCATCTCGGAGTTGTCGCTGAGTCGCTGCCGGAGGAGATGGTCTGCGAGACCGGGCTGCGGCTGGGTGGCGAAGGGCGTCCAGCAAGCGATGGAGTACAGCAGGTGGGACCGGTCGAAGGATGTGTGCTCGTGCGGCAGGGCCGCGGTGAGCAGGGCTAGGGTGTCGTTCTCGCGGTCGCGCCAGGTGACGGAGAGCTCATGGGCGCGGCGCGAGCCCCGGCCGTCGACATCGCCTCGCGCGACGAAGCCGCCCGCCACTGCGGCGGCGGCGTCCGCGTCCTGCTCGGCGATGGCGGTGAGGCGGGAGTCGGTGTCTCCGATCCCGGGGAAGAGCCGTGGTGTGAAAGGGGACCGTTGGCGGAGCAGGCGCTGGTGACGCTCCGCCAAGTGGCGGGGCGCCGCCTGGTCGACGGTGAGGTCGCTGTCGGCCGTCGCGATGGCCTCGGCCAGGACCG
Source organism: Streptomyces sp. NPDC059874 (assembly GCF_042731135.1). Taxonomy (NCBI): domain Bacteria; kingdom Bacillati; phylum Actinomycetota; class Actinomycetes; order Kitasatosporales; family Streptomycetaceae; genus Streptomyces; species Streptomyces sp. NPDC059874. Next base: position 53,859 of record NZ_JBHWJY010000035.1, on the reverse strand, counting down.
CGACGAGGTCCGGCGGGTAGGGCGCGTGCGTCCTTTCCAGCAGTGTGAGGGAGGCCGCAGCGCGGACGGCGGGGAGAGGGTCCGTGAGGGCGTCGTGCAGGCGCCGGTCCGCCGACTGCTGGTCGGGGTCGAGCCGGGTGAGAACAGCCAGCGCGTCCATGCGGACCTCGGCGACCGGGTCGGCCTCGTAGCGGGCGGTCAGCTCGCGCAGCGCCGCGGGGATGCTCTGCCCGGTCGCGCAGCGTGCGACGCGTACCGCGCCGAGGCGGACCTTCGGGTCGTGGTCGGCGAGGAGGTGTAGCAGGCCCGATACCTCGGCCGCGACCTGCGCGTACCCCTCTTCCTCGATGCCGGCTTGCGGCTCCGGGCCACGGCCTCCCGCGCCCGCCAGGAAGGCCAGCACACTCGCCCGCTCGTGAACGGCGTGCACGGCGGCGTGCGCGAGGAACGGCACGGCCGCCACGGTCGCCGGATACACCGAGTCCCGGTTGAGCACCTTGTTGAAGAGGAGGCGCACGGCCCGCGCGGCTCGCTCCGCGTCACCTGCGTACAAAGCCCGTATCGACTCCGGTACGTCGGTGGCAGCACCGTAGGCGTGACAGCACGACGTCCAGTCGACGGTGTCGAGTTCCTGAGGTGGTCTCACACGGTCAGACGGTACCGACCGGGTCTGACATTGATACTCGTAGCGGGTTCCGGTGGTCGTGGCTCAGGGTCTGACTGACGCCCTGCTGGGCTGTCCTGGGATTGTTCCGTCCGACCGCTGGGGCCCGTTCTCCATGGCACCGGCCAGGTGGAGCATGACCTGATAGGAGCTTGGCCAGCGGCCCCTTCAATGTCCTGTCTGACCCACCCGGCCGGAGTTACCTCCGGCCCGGGAAGGCAGTTGACAGCATGACCGTGACGAGCACGTCCGCCGCAGAACTGGATACGGTGTTCGGCGGAGTGGACTCCCACGCTGACACGATCCACGTTGCGGTCATCACCGACCGGGGCGGCCACGTCGCCGACGCCGAGTTCCCCACCACGCAAGCCGGATACGCCGCGGCTATCGCGTTCCTGACGCCCACGGCACCGTGACCGCCGTCGGGGTCGGGGGGACTTCCTCCTACGCCTTGGGTTCACCCGCGCCGCCCGCCACGTCGGCCTCACCGTGGTCGAGGTCAACCGGCCCGACAAAGCCGAACGGCGCCGGATCGGCAAGTCCGATCCCATCGACGCCTACGCAGCCGCCCGCGCCGCGCTGTCCGGCCGCGCATCGGTCATCCCGACGGACGACACCGTCAGCGGCATACGCGCCCTCCACAACGCCGTCCGGTCCGCCGTCAAGGCCCGCACCGCTACGCTGAACCAAATCACGCACATCCTCATCACCGCCCCGGACGACATTCGCGTCAAATACACCGCCCTGCGGGGCAAGACACAGGTCGACGCCATCTCCCGGCTCCGTCCCACCGGCGACGGACCACGCGTCGCCCTTCTGACCGCGCTGAAGACCCTCGCCCGCCGGGTCCAGGCCCTGAGCGCGGAACACGACACTCTCACCGCCGCCCTGGACACCGCCGCCACCGAGCACAACCCCGGTCTTCGCGCCGCGTTCGGGGTCGGCCCGACACCGCGGCCCAGCTCCTGGTCACCGCCGGAGGAAACCCCGACCGCCTGCGCACCGAGGCATCCTTCGCAGCCCTCTGCGGCGTCGCGCCGGTCCCCGCCTCCAGTGGCCGGACCAACCGCCATCGGCTCTCCCGGGGCGGCGACCGCGGAGCGAACTCAGCCCTCCACCGAATCGCCCTCGTCCGGATGTCCAGCGATGCCCGCACCCGCGAGTACGTCGCCCGGCAGACCACGGCCGGACGTACGAAGAAGGAGATCATCCGGCTGCTCAAGAGGGCGATCGCCTGGGAGATCTTCCGCTACCTCACCACACCGGTCACCGTCCCGGACGTCTCCGACCTCCGCCCGGCACGTCAGGCCAAGAACATCACCCTCAGCACTGTCGCTGAGCACTGCGGCGTCTGGCCTGCGGTGATCTCCTGCATCGAACGCGGCACACGCCGCGACGACGACCTCGCGAACTCCTACCGGGACTGGCTCACCGCCGCTTGACCTCGGCGACCCGACAAGTCCTCGGTCCTGAGACGTGACGTCATGGATGATGAGGCGATGTTCGTCCGCACGGAGAGCCTGCCGCAAAGCCCGCAGCAGCACATGACAGTTCGGGTCCACACCCCCATCGGAACCGCCGTGGTGCTCTGGCGCGGTAATCCGCAAGAAGCCGACGGCCGGCACCTCATCGAATGGACCGTCGACGAGGACATCCACTGGGGCCAGAACACCCGACCAGCCGCTGCCGCCGAGCCGGAACTCCGGCAGGAAGGCGACCAGGTGATCATGAGCGGCCGCCTCCGCCTGACCGACGACGGCGCCGCCTATCTCCAGATGGGCCACTGGCCCGTGCTCTTCGATCTGGCATCACGCATCCCCAGCGGCCTGGACGGTTCCTGGATGCAGATCAGCGTCGGATCGCACAGCGTCGCCCTGCACCCCTACCAAACCTGACCGGGCCACTCTCGGGCTCTCGGCAGCCCTTGACTGCCAACAGGGGCATCAATCCCCCCGACCCGGGCAACCCAAGGCCCAGCGGGCCGGCGAGCTGGGACCGGCGGAAGGAACTGCTCCACGCGCCGCAGGCCAGGATGGTCTGGGAGCCCGGCGAGGAAGCATCGGAGGCCGAACTCGCCGCGCTCACGGAGCTGCACCGCAGCACCATTCAGGGGAACGCGGCCGCCCTCGCACGCGTAATGGAGGGCGGTACCATCACCGCCTCGATCCCCTCCCAGGTACCGGACGGCGCGGCGGCCGTGCTGCACGTCTCGAAACGCGCGGTCCAGAACACCATAGAGCCCCTGACCTGCGGAAACATGATCGCAGGTAGGTAAAGTTTGGATAACGGGACCGAAGCAAACCGTCCTGCTATTACGGGTACATCCCCTTGATCATCTTTTGCGGAGTCTTAGGTTCCACCATGGGTGGCATCCGGACATGGGTCTCACCCGCGCCATCACTCCTACTCTGGGGGAACCTTGACAACCCGTAATACGGGCGCGCCCTTCCGGCGCGCCCGTTCGCCACGCACCGGACCAGGCGGTCTGCGCAGCACCGCCGCCGGTGTGGCACTGATCATGGCGGTGTCCACGCTCTTCGGAGCCGAGGCCGCCTTCGCGTCCGGCACCGCTCGGGCCGCCGCCAAGGCTCCGCAGCCGCAACCTGCGACCTCGGCCGCGGACATACCCTCCGCCCGGGTCGCCGCGCGGCTCTCCGGGATACGCGTGGAGGCACTCTCGGAACGCACCGAGTCCTCCACCACCTGGGTCAACAAGGACGGTTCGCTCACCACCGACCTCTTCGCCGGGCCCGTACGGTTCAAGGACGCGGGCACCGGCGAGTGGCGAGACGTCGATGTGAACCTCGCGGCGGCGCCGGACGGTTCGGTCGCTTCCAAAGCCCACCCGCAGGGCCTGCGCCTGTCCGGCAAGACGGGCACGAAGGTGTCCTTCCTGAAGGAGGCGCCGTCGGCCGAGGCCACGGATCTGGTGACGCTTGGCACCGGCGACGAGGCGATCACGCTGCAGTGGCGCGGCGGTCTGCCGGCGCCGAAGCTGGACGGCACGCGGGCCACGTACGAGAGCGCCGTACCCGGCGCGGACGTGATCGTGGAGGCGACGCGTACCGGCTTCGAACAGTTCGTCGAGGTCAAGGCCAAGCCCGAGGCGGGCTTCGGCTACACGCTGCCGCTGAAGACCAAGGGTCTGAAGGTCGAGCAGCAGCCGGACGGAAGTGTGCTGTTCACCGACAAGAAGTCGAAGCAGACCGCGACGATGCCGGCCCCCGTCATGTGGGACTCGACTGTGGATGCCGCCTCCGGTGAGCACACCCGGCGGGCGAAGGTCGGTCTGCAGGTCGTCAAGACCAAGGACGGTGTCGACCTCGTCATCACCCCCGACGCCGCCTTCCTCGCCGATCCGGCGACGAAGTACCCCGTCACGGTGGACCCCTCGACCTCGTCGCTGGGCAACCTCTTCGACACGTACGTCCAGCAGGGCGAGACCGTCGACTGGTCCAACGACACCGAGCTGGACCTCGGCAACCCGGGAACCAAGAACGCCGACGGCACCTTCCGCACGGCGCGTTCCTTCATCACGTGGAACACGGCTCCGGTCGCGGACGCGCTGATCTCCAGTGCCACCCTGTCGCTGTGGAACTTCCACTCGGGCAACACCGACTGCACCGCGCAGCCGTGGGAGGTGTGGACGGCGAACAACGCCTCGACCTCCTCGCGGTGGACGAACCAGCCGGCGATGGTGACCAAGATGGCCACCTCCACGGAGACCAAGGGCAACTCCGCGTGCACCGCTGACGGGTGGATCAACGCGAACGTCACCGGCCTGGTGCAGCACTGGGCGAACAACAAGTGGTCCTACTCGGGCATGGGCCTGCGCGCCACGTCGGAGACCACGTCGCTGCAGTGGAAGCGGGTCAACTCCGCCAACGCCGCATCCAACGTTCCCAAGCTGACCGTCACCTACAACTACCGGCCGCGCACCGGCACCAAGCAGGAGGCGGGTGCCCCGTTCTTCTCCTACGGCGGTGCCTACGTCGTCAACAGCGTCACGCCGACGCTGCGCGACACGTTCGTCGACGCCAATGGTGACAACGTCCAGGGTGCGTTCCAGATCTTCGACGACGCCACCAATGCCCAGGTCGGTGATGTCCTTCGATCGTCCTTCGTTCCCTCCGGGCAGGTCTCCTCAGTGACCGTCCCGGCGGGTGTCCTCACGAACGGAAAGACGTACCGCTTCCGTACGTCTCCGTACGACGGCACGCACTACAACCTGGGCTGGTCGGCCGAGAGGATCTTCACGGTCGACACCACTTCCCCGTCGGCGCCCACCGGGCTCGGTTCCACGGACTACCCGTCGAACGCCTGGGTCAAGGGCGCCGGTCAGGCCGGGACCTTCACCGTCACCCCGCCCGCAGCCGATCACAACTGGTTGGAGTGGTCGCTGGACGGCATCGGCTGGACCAAGGTGGAGACCGGTGGCGCACCGGGCGCGAAGGCGCTCTCCATCGCCCCGCCGAAGGACGGCACCCACACCCTTCAGGTGCGCGCGGTCGACAAGGCGGACAACAAGTCCGAGCCGGTCGAGTACACCTTCCACGCCGGCCCCGGGGGCTTCAGTCAGCCCGCAGCCGGTGAGCGCACCGCGCGACGCCTGCCGCTGGTCGCTGATGCCGACGGCACCAAGTACGACGGGGTGTCCTTCTCGTGGCGCCGCTCCGAAGCCGACCCATGGACGCAGATCCCGGCCGGCAACGTCACCTCCGGTGGCGCCCCGCTGACCGCGTGGCCGATTCCGCTGGCAGGTGGCAAGAACGCGCCGCTGGTCTGGAACGCCACCGACACGGTCAACCCGGACGGGACCGTGCAGATCAAAGCCGATTTCACCGGGCCGAACTCCGCCACCGGCGCCACCGAGCCGCTGACCGTGATCGTTGACCGCAACGCCAGCGGAGCCGCGACCACCGACGTGGGCCCCGGTTCGGTCAATCTACTGACAGGCGACCACACCCTCTCGGCGACCGATGTGTCGGCCCTCGGCCTGTCGGTCTCCCGTACGGCATCCTCGCGCGACCCGCTCAAGGGCAACAAGCAGGAAGGCCAAGCGCCGATCTTCGGCAAGGAGTGGGTCTCCGGGACCGTGGCGGAAGCCACGAACTCCGAGTACTCGCACGTCCGGCGGACTTCCGACACCGCGGTCGACGTGATCCTCGTCGACGGCAGCGCAATCCACTTCACCGCGAACGCGCCGAAGAACGGCTGGATCCCGGAGCCGGGCGCGGAGGACCTGACCCTCACCGGCAGCGTGACAGCCTCGTTCACGCTCTCCGACAGCGAAGGCACGGTCACCACCTTCACTCGGCCCGACGCGCAGGCCACGACCTGGCAGGTCACGTCCACGCTGCTGGACGGAATGGCCAACACCACCACCACGGTGGTCTCCGAGACCGTCACCGTGGACGGCAAGAAGCTGGCCCGCCCCCAGCGGATCATCGCTCCGAACTCCGCCGCCTCCGCAGCCGCGTGCACCGCTGATGCCTCGACAAAGGGGTGCCGTGTGCTGGAGTTCGTGTACGCGGCCACCACCACCGCCAACGACCTCCTCTTCGGTGACTTCACCGGCCAGGTGAAGGAGATCCGACTGTCGTCCACCGAACCGGGAGCAGCATCCGCCACCTCCAAGGCCGTGCAGACGTACACCTACGACAAGGACGGCCGACTGCGCCAGACCTGGAACCCTCTCGTTACCCCCTCGCTGAAGACCGAGTACGGGTACGACTCCGCGAGCCGGGTCACCAGCCTCACCCCGGCCGGCGAACTGCCCTGGACCTTCACCTACGGCCAGGCCGGCAACGCCGCGACCGCCGGTGACGGCATGCTCCTGAAGACCTCCCGCTCCGGGCTCAAGCAGGGCACAGCGGACGTCGGGGAGGGCACCGCCACCACCAGCGTGGTGTACGACGTCCCGCTGACCGGCGCCAAAGCCCCCTACACGATGGGCGCCGCCGATGTGAAGGCCTGGGGTCAGACCGACGCCCCGACCGACGCCGCCGCGGTCTTCCCGGCTGACGCCGTTCCCGCCTCACACTCGGGTGACGGGCTGACGAGTTCCTCGTACGGCCGTGCCGGTATCGCTTACCTGGGCGTGTCCGGGCGTCAGGTGAACGCGGCAACACCGGGCGGGCACCTCACCACCACCGAGTACGACCGCTTCGGCAACGCGGTTCGCGAATTGTCCGCGGCCAACCGCGCCGTGGCGCTCGGCATCTCCTCCGCCGACCGCGCGGTCCAAGCGGACCTCGGCATCGCTCAACTCCCGTCGGCCGAGCGGGCGAACCTGCTTGCCACGGCCTCGGTCTTCAATGAGACCGGCACCCGCGAGCTGGAAAAGCTCGCGCCACTGCACCGGATCGACCTCACCGCTGACCTCAAGAACGGAACGACCACCCTGGTCCCGGCCGGCACCTCGGTCACCGCTCGGTCCCGGACGGTCAACGAGTTCGACACGGGCCGTCCCACCAACGGCACGGCAAAGGTCAAGGACCAGATAACCAAGGTCACCACCGGCGCACAGGTGCGCGAACACCCCACGGTCAGCGGTGAGAACCGCGTGGTCCAGACGGTCTACGACTGGGCCAAGGGACTGCCGGTCCAGACGGTCAAGGACCCGGGCGGCCTCGCGATCACGCAGTCCACCGAGTACGACGCCCAGGGCCGCGTCACCAAGCAGCTCCTGCCCGGCGCCACCGGCACCGACGCCGGAACCCGCGTGACCACCTACTGGTCCGCGACCGGCACCGGCACCTGCCAGGGCCGCCCGGAATGGGCCGACCGGGTCTGCTCCACCGGCCCCGGCGGGGCGATCACCGGCGGCGGGTCAAACCCATCGCAGATACCGACCATCACCACCGAGTACGACTGGTGGGGCAACCCGGCCAAGGTCACCGAGACCGCCAACGGCACCACCCGCACCACAACGACCACGTATGACTCTGCAGGCCGCGCCGTCAAGGTGACCATTACCGGCGGCCTCGGCCAGGTGGTCCCGGAGTCCACCACCGAGTACGCCCAGACGACCGGCCGTCCCCTCAAGACTGTCTCGCCCACCGGCGGCACCATCACCCGCGCATACGACAAACTCGGCCGTCAAATCTCCTACACGGACGCCGACGCCGGCACGACCACGACGGAGTACGACCTGCTCGACCGCCCCATCAAGGTGGCCGACAGCAGCCCGTCCACCGTCACCTACACATACGACCACACCACCGAACCCCGCGGCCTGGCCACGAAAAGCACCGACTCCATCGCCGGCGTCTTCCAGCCCACCTACGACGCCGACGGTTCGGTCACCAGCGAGAAACTGCCCGGCGGCTACACCCTCACCATCAACGAGGACACCACGGGGGCGCCCCTGAAGCGCTCCTACACCCGCGACAGCGATTCCACCGTCGTCTACTCCGACACCGTCGCCAAGTCCATTCACGGGCAAGTCACCCGGCACGCCGGTTGGTCGGACCAGACATATCGCTACGACAGCACCGGCCGCCTCACGGACGTCGCGGACACCGCGGACACGGTCTGCACCAAGCGGACCTACACCTTCGACAACCGCACCAATCGCAAGTCCCTCAGCAGCACGGCAGGTACGCCCGGCGCCGACTGCCCGACCACCGGAGGCAACACCACCAGCCACACCTACGACAGCGCCGACCGACTCGTCGACAGCGGCTACACCTACGACAACCTCGGCCGCACGACGGCAGCTCCGAGCCAGGGAACCATCGGCTACTACGCCAACGATCTCGTCCACCAGCAGACGGTGGGCACCCAGCGCCAGACCTGGCAGCTGGACGCCGCCCTGCGCCTGCGCTCCTGGACGACCGAAACCGGCAGCGGCAGCGGCAGCAGCTGGACCCAGACCGAATCCAAGATCAACCACTACGACGCAGACGGGGACAACCCCCGCTGGATCACCGAAAACACCGCCACCGGGGCACTGACCCGGAACGTCGACTCGGCATCCGGCGACCTCGCCGCCACCACCTCCAAGACCGGGGACACCGTTCTCCAGCTCACCACCATCCACGGCGACGTGGCCCTCCAGCTCCCACTGGACACCGCCAAGCCACCCGTGGCCCTGGACAGCGACGAGTACGGCAACGCACGCGCAGGCCAGGCGGCCACCCGCTACAACTGGCTCGGAGGCAAGCAGCGCTCCACCGAGACACCCACCGGCCTCACCCTCATGGGCGTCCGGCTCTACAACCCCACCAACGGCCGCTTCCTCTCCGCCGACCCGGTCTACGGGGGCGGTGACAACGCCTACGGTTATCCCGGCGACCCCGTGAATCAGTACGACCTCGACGGCCGGTTCTGGTCAACCTGGAAGAAGAAGGTCAAGAAGAAGGCGGTAGAGGCCCGCGCATGTGCGAGCCTCGGCTTCAATGCCTGCCGGAAGGCGACCGCGATCTCGTACATCGCCGCCAGCATGACCGGGCACGGAAAGCGCAACAACGCAATCCGTCACTTCATCTGGCAAGCGGCTCTGACCTTCCTTCTGGGACGTCACGCTGCCATCACCCTCGGAAATGCCCACGAGTGGGGAGAAGGCGGGAGAGAAGACTCCAGGATCGACCAGCGAAACAACAATCGTGCCAGAAACTTCGCGACCAGCGGACGAGGCCGACGCAACATGGTTCGAGCCTGGAATTCGAGATCAGGGCTCTACGCATTCCTGTACAAGACGGCCTCTTACCGTTACTCCATAGGCATGCTCGAGTAGTCTCATCCACCACCTGTGGGCTGCCGGGCCCGCTCCCAGCGGGCCCGGCAGCCCTGATCCCACGGAGAGTGTTCCCCTTGAAGAGCGCCTACAAGATCGCCGCAGTACCCGCCTTCCTCGTGTTGGCAGCCGGGGGTGTTGTGTTCGTTACCGTGTCCGGCGGCTGCGGAGACCAGGAGACGGCTCGTGCCCAGAAGATGCGGGATCTGAAGGCACTTCAGGTGCGGCCCGAGGGGGCTCACCCCGTCACGGGGGGCGAAGAAGCCGAATACGGCTGCGACGACGACGGAGGCGGCTGGCTGTACGCGAACCGGCATTACACGTTCGAAGGCTCCAACCGGCAAATCGTCGACTTCTACCGCGACTTCGCGAAAAAGGAAGGGCTGCCGCTCGACGATGAAGGCAGTGACGACGTGCCAGACACCCTGTCCGGGTTCTGCTTCTCAGCAGAGGCCGACGGCCAACCAGTACTGATACGCATCCGCTTCATTCCCCCTGGGAGTTCTGGCCCGGCGGGTGACTACACCGTCGGTGCCGAGGCCTCCCTGGACGGCACGCCGATCCGCTGCTGGCTCTGACCCTGCCTTCTGACGACGTCCACCGAGCTCCGGTCAGCAGACCCTTCCTGTGACCTGACTGCGCGGCACCCGAGGTGCCGGGCCCTAGGCCCTGTCGTCAAATTCGCGTCTGCCCCGCGGCGCCTGGCACGCACTCTCGCCGCACCGGGCGAAAGCCCACGGCTGGCGGGTGTGTGGCCTGCGATTCCGGTGTGGGGTCGGTGGTAGTTGTACCAGTGGAGCCAGTCGGTGAACGCTTCCATTCGTTCGTGGTCTGAGGTGTAGGGGCGTTGGTAGGCCCATTCCTCGAGCAGGGTGCGGTGGAAGCGTTCGACCTTGCCGTTGGTCTGCGGGCGCCAGGGCCGGGTCCAGCGGGGGCTGATGCCCAGGTCATGGCAGGTGTTGCGCCAGGTGTTCCTGCTGTAGGCCCAGGCGTTGTCGGTCAGGACCCGCTCGACGCGGATGCCCAGGGATGCGAACCAGGCGGTCGCCCGGGTGAGGAAGGCGGCGCAGGTCGGGGCGGTCTCGTCGGGCAGGTCTTCGGTGTAGGCGATCCGGCTGTGGTCGTCGAGGGCGGTGTGGAGGTAGGCGTATCCGGCGCCGCTGCGGCGGTCTTTGTTCGGGCTGCCAGCGGCCCGGCCGAGGACTTTGTGGCCGCCGCCGTCGGGGATCCGGCCCAGCTTCTTGACGTCGATGTGGACCAGCTCGCCGGGGCGGGCGCGTTCATAGCGGCGGACAGGCTCGCCGCTGGCCCGGTCAAGGGTGGCCAGGGGCGGCTGGCCGTGTCGCTGGAGGATGCGGTGGGCCGTCGAGCCCGCGATGTGGCACCGGACGGCCAGCCGCAGCGGACCGATGCGGTGTTCACGCCGCAATCGCAGTACCTCGGCCTCGACGGTGGCCGCCGTCCTGCGGGGCTGGTGGTGGGGTCTGCTGGAGCGGTCACTCATTCCGGCGACGCCGAGCTGTCTGTAGCGGGTGGCCCAGCGGGCAGCGGTGGTGTGGCTGACCTGGAAACGCTCCGCCGCCCGGCGCACGGGCCATCCGTCCTCGACGACACAGCGGGCCAGACGAAGACGCCCGGTCTCGGTCAGTGGGGCATTACGGTGGACCACGAGGGCCTCCTGAACTCGGTCGAGATGTCGCAATCCACACCGCGCCAGAAGGCCCTCACCCATTTCAAGCACCCAGCACGCGTGTCACCAACGTCCCGGGACAACACACCTAGGGCCTGTGTGATGTCGTGATCATCCGGCGGTCTTGATCAGGTCGTCGATCCAGATCATTGCGGCGCGGAGGTGGAGGCCGGCGAGGTAGCTGTCCGGGCTCTTGTCACAGCGGGTGGCGATGCCTCGCCAGGCCTTCAGCTTGTTGATCAGGCGCTCGACCGTGTTCCGTTCTTTGTAGAGGTCGGAGTCGTGGCTGAAGGGTCGCCCGCCTCGTGCGCCCTTCTTCTTCCGGTTGGCGGCCTGGTCCCGCTTTTCCGGGATGACGGCCTTGATTCCGCGTCTGCGCAGGTAGGAGCGGTTACCTCGGGACGAGTAGGCCTTGTCCGCGGCGACCGCGCCGGGCCTGGTGCGGGGACGGCCGACAGGCAGCCGGACCTTCACCCGCGCGAGCACGGGAATGAACTGCGGGCTGTCCCCGGCCTGCCCGGCAGACAGGACCAGCGCAAGCGGACGACACCTGCGGTCCGCGGCGAGGTGAATCTTGCTGGTCAGGCCGCCCCGGGACCTGCCGAGCAGGGCTTCCTTCAGGCGGAGCCCCCGTCGGCGTCGGATGCGCCTGCGCTCGGCCTGTCCGTTCCGTTCCTCCGGTCCGCCCCCTTCTTCCGGGCCGCTTCCTGCTCCCGCGCGGCTTCTTCCAGGGCCTCCATGAGGTGCTTGCCGACGCGCATCCCCGCAGCGTCATGGTGGGCGCGGACCGTTGTGGAATCCACGCTGACCAGCGACAAGTCCGTTCTGCCCAACCGGGCACCCTCCGCGATCAGGCCTTCCAGCAGGACCGTGAACACACCGGCGCCCCGCCAGACGCGGAAGCGTCCGTAGACCGTGGCCCACGGGCCGAACTCGGCAGGCATCTCCCGCCACTGGGCACTGGACCTAAACCGCCAGATCACACCCTCGAACTGCTCCCGCAACCGCTCCGGGTACGGGCCGTACCTACCGATCGGCAGGTACGGCTCGATGAACTTCCACTGGGCATTGGTGAGTTGCCTGCGTGTCACGACCCCAGTCCTACCGGATTCCACCCCGCGAACAGGACAGAACCCAGAAGCTGATCACGACATCACACAGGCCCTAGCAGGCAGTGAGGAGGTCGGCCAGGATTCCCGCCGGGTCATGCAGGAGACGAGCACGGTCGGTGACGACGCGATGCGTTCCAGGATCGACAGGATCCGTCTTTGCCCAGGTGGGAGAGGTGATGCCGATCTCGACTTCGAGGCCCGAGCCAGTGGAGTAGCGCCATTCGGTGACCGGTCCCCAGGCCTGGGTCCGGATCAGATCACCCAGGCCAAGTTCCCTGGCCCAGGCGCTCTCAGCGTATCGGAGCGCGTCCGTGGTGAGCAGGACAATGTCGATGTCGGAATCGGGTCGCGCGGCGCCACGGGCGCACGATCCGACCAGGAGCAGACCTACGATGTCCTCGCGGCCCCGAGCCCAGGTCGTGACCCGGGTAATGACCTCACGGATCTCGGCGATCCGCTCCAGCGGGAGCCCTGTCGAACCGCTTACTGGCTGATCATCACGCTGCATCGCACACGCCCCCGGCTGCTGTTCGGTACTGGCTCCGTCATTTTCTCAGGCGCCTCTGCGGCAGACATGACGGGCATCGTGGTGGCGCTGATCAAGATGCCGCAGTCAGCCACAGGCAGGCTGGCCCAAGACCTGGGGAATTGCGGGCTCTGTCGGGGATCTTGTGATGTCACAGGGCTGAGCTGGGCAGTCTCCGGGTGTGCGGTTCAGGGTGTCGGGGCGGTTGTTGCCGTATCTGTCCGGTGTTGTCATCGAGTCGATCAAGCGAACGGCCGGGGTCATCCCGCTTCGCGCGGGGTGTCAGACGTCTCCGGTGAGATGCCCGGGATGCGGTATGCCGTCGTGGCGGGTGCACGGCCGGTACGTCCGCCGGCTCGGCGACGCGCCCGTGGCCGGCAGCCCGGTAGTCATGGAGCTGACCGTGCGCCGGTTCAAGTGCCTGAGCAGCCGATGCCCGGCCGTGACGTTCGCCGAGCAGATCGAGGGGCTGACCAGGCCGCATGCCCGGCAGACGCAGGTGCTGCGCTCGATGCTCACCTCGATCGCTCTGTGCCTGGCGGGCCGTCCCGGCGCCCGGCTGGCGGCGGCCCTTGGGATCCGTATCGCCAAGGATTCGCTGCTGGACCTGATCCGCACCGCCTGCCCTCACCTCGACGCAGCTGCACGGCACGTCCACGACTTCGCTGAAATGTTCCACGACCTCCGCGGAGACCAACTTCCCGACTGGATCGAGCGAGTCCTTGCTGACGACCTCCCAGCCCTCCACTCGCTGGTCAGCGGCCTGCGACGCGACTTCGACGCAGTCACCGCAGGACTCTCCACGCCGTGGAGCTCCGGCCAGGTCGAGGGCCACGTCACCCGCGTCAAGCTCATCAAACGCATGGCCTACGGCGGAGCCAACCTCGACCTCCTACGCCTACGCGTACTCCTCGGCCCTTGACCCTGTGACATCACAAGATCCCCGACAGAGCCCGTAATTCCTCAACCCCTGGGGTGGTGCCTTGATCAGTTGGCTGAGGGCTTGTCGGTCTTGTCGGCGGGGTTCCTTGGGCGCTTGTTCGGACGGTAGCTGGGACCGTTCATGATGACTTGGTGGCTGGTGTTGATCAGGCGGTCGAGCAGGGAGTCGGCGACGACGGGGTTGGGGAAGAGGGGATACCAGTCGCTGGGTGCCCGGTGTCGTCGGACAGGTGGGTCAGCCGTAGCACCTCGGTGCCGAACAAGCGGTGAGACGGCTCCGGATGGGTGCGCAGCGCCGCGGCAGCAGTCCAGGTCCCCTGATCGCGACCGTTGGCCAGGACAATGGTGGCGTTCCCCCAAGCGGCGTGGTCTTTGTCGTGGTTCAACGCGCGTGCCATCAGCTCCTCGAAGGCGGTGCGGATGCCGAGCAGCTCGTCCAGGTGCGTGAGGATCGCCGCGTGCCCATCGCGAACGGTCATCCCGCCGAGGGAGTACTCCTCAACGCTGTAGTACTCGTCGTCCTGGACCCGGATACGGACGAGGGCCTCCCGGGAGCCAGTGAGGCGCCGCAGTTAGGGTTCGGCCCCAGTCTCGTACCAGCGGTGTGCGACATCCTTCATCTGCAGCAGCTCGGACTCTTGGTACCTCCCCCGAATCCTGTCGTCCAGCAGCGCCTCGACCAGCGCGGGCGAGCCCAAATCCACCGCTTCGCGCAGCGACAACAGCTCGTCCGGCCCGCACTGGCTCGGATCGGCGCCTCGCTCGAGCAACAGTTGGGCGATGCCCCCGCAGAACGCCCGGACAGCCACGCCGAACGCCGCGTCCCGCTGGTCGTAATCGTTGTCCTCCTCCAGAAGCCGCTTCACCAGGAACATGTCCCGCGCCCGAACAGCGGCGATCAAGGAAGGCTCCCCGCCGACTGCACCGCTCACACGCCCACCCGCATCCATCACGCCACTCCCCCGTCGCGTTCCCGCAGCTCAGTCTAGGTCTGCCCAAACCAGCCCACCGGCACGGGGCGCAGCGGGCGCAGTCGAGGGATTTGGCCACCAAGGAGCTCGCGGCGGCGGCACGCCTCCGGAGACCGTCCGCACCTGGCTCGTCACCCACGCTTGCCTGGCGGCCGCGGGCAGCCTCTCCGTCCGCCTCGCAGAGACCCTGCCGCTGAAGAAAGCGCCGAGGGCCCAGGAATCCGATCGTGCGCTGAGCGGATGAAGCGGCGTGGAATCCGGTTCCCCTACCCTCACCGGCGGCTAGTGGTCCTCTGACCCAGACCACGACCGGACGGGAGTCCTTCCCATGGTGACCCAACCACGAGGGCGGGGGCGGATCGCCCCCATCGCAGCCGTCTGCGCGCTCGCCGCCGCGCTGACCACCGGCCCGTCCGCGGCGAGCGCCGCCGCCCGGACCCCGACCTGCTTCGGGCGGACAGCCACCATCGTCGTCCAGAACGAGGGCGTGGTCACCAACGGAACCGGCCGGCGTGACGTGATCGTCGGCACCCCGGGGAACGACACCATCAACGGGCTCGGGGCCGGCGATCTCATCTGTTCCCTCGGCGGCGCCGACATCGTCAC
This sequence comes from Streptomyces sp. NPDC059874, assembly GCF_042731135.1. NCBI lineage: Bacteria > Bacillati > Actinomycetota > Actinomycetes > Kitasatosporales > Streptomycetaceae > Streptomyces > Streptomyces sp. NPDC059874. The sequence goes on along the minus strand of NZ_JBHWJY010000035.1, from coordinate 38,608 downwards.
CGGCGGCCTCGGCAACGACCGGATCGACGCGGGCGCCGGCGACGACGAGGTGTTCGGGGACATCTTCCATCCGACCGACGACGTCGTCGGCGGCGGAGACGACTACCTGGCGGGCGGGGACGGCGACGACCGCCTGATCGGTGACAGCCTCACCTTCGAGGGCCGTGCCACGGGCGGCGGCCGGGACGAGATCCACGGCGGCCCCGGCTTCAACCGCCTCACCGGCGACAGCCGGGGCGCCGACGCGACGGGCGGCGGCGACGACCGCCTGTTCGGCGGCGACGACGTCGACTTCATGCTGGGCGACTCCACCGCCTTCACGGGGACGGTCACCGGAGCGGGGGACGACCTGCTGTTCGGCGGCGGCGGCTTCAACTTCCTCATCGGCGACAGCCAGGGTCCCGGACCCGTGGGCGGGAGCGGCGGTGACGACGTCCTGGACATGGGCGCCGGGGGCCCGCTCGCGATCGGGGACCACAACATCTTCGACCCCGAGGGCGGCACCGCACTGGGCGCCGGCCGCGACCGGATCACCGGCGGCGGCCTGCCCGAGGAACTCATCGGCGACAGCTCCGTACCGGAGGGCGCGACCGCGCCAGCCGCCGCCGACGTCATCTTCGGCGGCGACGAGAACGACCGGCTGTTCGGCGACAATGCGGGCTTCAACGCTGATTTCGTCACAACGGGGACCACTGGCGACCGGGGAGGTGACGACGCCCTGTACGGCGAAGCGGGTGACGACCTCCTCCGCGGCGGTCCGCGCGACGACCGCCTCGACGGCGGCCCAGGCACCGACGACTGCGACGGCGAGGGCGGCCGCGACACCCTCACCGCCTGCGAGGCGGGCCTGCGGCCCGCCACCGTCTTCGGCACGAGGCTCCAGCGGTACCTTTCCTGACCGGCACGGCCCGCGGGTGACGTGCCTCGCTCGGGGAAAGCGGTCAAGTCACAGACGGAGTAGGGCTGGTGGTCGCCGACCGGCGCGATCCAGCGGCGTACAAACCACTGCCCGACGGGCTGGGCTGACGCCCCGGGCCTCTGGGCCCGGCCGCCGACCGTGCGCAGGCCCCGATCACGGCCGACGCAGAGCGGGGCGGTGACCCGGCTCCGACCTTGGTCACTCCCCCGTCCACCCCCCTTCGCCGCTCCCCGCGTCGCGCGCATCGACCTCGACGTAACGACCGCAGGCGCCGCCGCACTGGAGGCACACCTGCCGCTGGATGCCATGGCAGACGTTCCGACGGGGACTGTGGAGGCGCGCTTCGTGCAGGCTCTTGGCCAGGGCATCGCCGACATCTGCTGGCGCGGCATGTGGCCAGAGCACCCGGAGACAGACCAAAGGCGAGCGCGAACCACGACGGAGTCCAGATCGTGTTCCATGGCGAGGAAGCCCGGTTGAACCGGTGGACGGAGCATCACACTGTGTTCGTCCACGGCGGCAGTAACTGCGGGGCCCTGACCAGAGCCCAGGAGCTCGCCGCGCGCATCGGCAGCAAGGTCCTGGGCGAGCCACAGCTCGGATGGTGACATGACGGCACGCCGAGATCGCCGTTGGCCGGCGCCAGCGACACACGGGGTGTCCACCCTCCAGCGCCCCAGGGGGCGGCCACCCCATCCGCCGTTGTAGGTCCCAGCCACGGTCAGCTTGATGTCTATCCAGTTCGTCGGGGTCTGGTGCCGACCTTGTGGTGGGCGGGTCGGGTGTATGCCTCGCCGGTGGCGAGGACTCGTCCGACGTCACAGCGGGTGGCGGGCTGTCGGCGTCGACACGCGAGGGCTCGCGCTGCTGGTGATGGTCACCCCGGCCGACATGACCGACCGCGAGGCCGCCAAGGAAGTCCTCTTCCGGCTCCGGCTCATGCACCCTGAGATCACCATCGTCTGGGCCGCTCCGCCTACGCCGGCCAGCTCGTGACCTGGGCCAAGCAGTACCTCCCCCTCACCATCAAGACAGTGAGCCGACCCAAGGACGCCACCGGCTTCGTCGTCCTGCCCCGCCGATGGGTGGTCGAGCGCACATTGGCGTGGCTCATGCACGCCCGCCGCCACGCCAGGGACTACGAGCGACTCGTCCAGCCTCCGAAGCCCTCATCACATGGGCCCCACCTATCAGGCCCTCGAAGAACTCGGCCGTGCCGTGCGCACGACCTTCGCGTGTGACTACCTCGCCAGCCCCGACCTGCGCCGGGAGATCCACGGCGGACTCCAGGTCGTGGAGAACTGGAACAGTGCGAACAGCGTCCTGCACTACGGCAAGGACGGCGCCCCTCACAGGGCCGGACAAGGAGCACGCCGAGACCTCGATGCTCGCGCTGCATCTGCTCCAGTCCGCCTTGGTGCACGTCAATACTCTGCTGCTTCAGCAGGTTCTCGCCGAACCGGTCTGTGCGCAGAAGCTGTCCGATGAGGACCGGCGTGGGCTGACCGCGCTGTTCTGGTCGAACATCAACCCGTACGGCACCTTCCGCCTGGAGATGGACAAACGGCTCGACCTCGGGGTGGCGCTCACCGGGCCTCACCCCCGGCCGGCGCCGGCAGGGGCAGGCGTCATCAGCTCCCCCAGCTGACGCGGAAGCTCATGACGTGGCGTGGTCGTCGTTTCTTGCGTCGGAGCTGCCAAGTACCGGTGGCTTCTCGCCGGCCTCATGTGTGAGGGGCTCCCAGGTCGTGGGAGCGCCTCACACACTTTTGGGCGGCATTCATCTTGAAGGCGTGAGCGGCTCTACGTGCCGGAGCTCGCCACGCCACTCGCGGCGACGGTGAACTGTCCGTTCGCGGCGCCGTTGAAGGTCCCGTTCTTGAACCACTCGATCAGTGCCGCCTGGTACGTGACGTGGGGGTCGGCCCAGGTTTCGCCGGGGGGGCCGCCGTAGGGCGTCCCGGATCCCGGGGTGCAGCGCGGGCCGGAGCAGCCCTCAGCCATTAGGGTGTGGCTCGCGCAGTCCACCTGGACCAGCACCTTGTTCGTCATCGACGCCGGGAGAACGTTGCAGATGTCGGACGGGTTCTGCGGTGGAAAGGTCTGGTCACTTTCCCTTCGCGTACACCGGCCGGACGCGGTGGACCTGGAGCTTCGCCAGGCGCCCGTCGAACGGTGGATCCGGCATCAGGCCGGGCGGCACCCTGAAGTGCAGCCAGTGATCCCGGACTGCGACGCTGGTCGGTACCTCGTCGCAGAGCTTGGGCGACGATACGAGGCAGCAGCCATTGATTCGCCGGAGCCGACGACGCCCATGATCAGGCAGAGAGACAACACGAGCCACCGCTTCCGGGCCCCGGCCCGGCCCCGGCCCCGGCCCCGCGGAGTCTCCCGGAGCAAAGGGTTCCGGACAGCCATGCCCGTCGCCGGTTCCGCGACCTCGGTCTCTGGTTCGCATGCCCGTCCGTCGGACGCTCGCGACTCTCTGGTCTGGCGTGCATTGCATCTCCTGCCTGGGCCGTTGCGCATCGGGCGGGTACAGCCCTCTCAGGCCGGGCCTGCCCCGCTACCAGGCCCTGGACCTCCTCCAACACCTCATCGCCACCTGGACCGGAACCAGCCCCCCCCTGCCAGCAGACCGTCCCACGGCAGCCCTACGACACCCACCTGGCAAAGCACTACTCGAGGCCGCGCCGGACCTCCGGCGGGTCGAGGGCTTCCAGTGCGCCTACGGGAGTGCTGCCGTTGGAGCCGCCGATGGCGTACACGCAGTTACCGGTTGATCCGGGCGGACACTGCGCGGCCGCCGCCGCCAGGGCCGACCGGGCCGTGGGCATCGAGGGCAGTGTCGTCCACGCGTTGGTGGCGGGGTTGTACGACTCCATCGTGCGCACGGCGGCCGAGCCCGCTACGGCGCCGCCCACGGCGTACACACAAACACCGGACTGCCCCGGCGGGCAGCTGGTGGCCGTCGCCGCCAACAAAGTACGGGGTGTGGGCAGTGATGCCACCGGACTCCAGGCATTGGTGGCCGGGTTGTACGACTCCACCCTGCCGGTGACGCCGCTGGCGAAGCCGCCCACGGCGTAGACGCAGATGCCGCTCTGGCCTCGGGGACAAGGAGCGGCCGCCGCCGCCAGTTCGCCCCGGGGCGCGATCGGGGAGACGGTGCTCCACGCGTTGGTGGCCGGGTTGTACGCCTCCACCGATCCCGGATCGTTGCCGCCCACGGCGTACACGCAGGTGCCGGTCTGCCCCAGCGGACAAGGAGCGGCCGCCGCGCCGTGCCCCAGCCGGGCCACGTTCATCGAGGTCACCGTGGACCAGGCATTGGTGGCCGGGTTGTAGGACTCCACCGTGGTCGTGGGGGTGCTGCCGATGGCGCCACCCACGGCGTAGACGCAGGTGCCGGTCTGGCCCGCGGGGCAAGGAGCCGCCGCCGATGCCAAGAAGTGACGGGGTGTGATCAGCGACGCCAGGGTCGACCAGGCATTGGTGAGCCGGTTGTACGACTCCAGCGTGCCCGATTCGGCGCTGGTGAACCCGCCGACGGCGTAGACGCAGGTGCCTGTCTGCCCCGGCGGGCAGGGGGCTGCCGCCGAAGCCGGGCCGTACCGCGCCGTGGGCATCGACGGCAACGTCGTCCACACCGTCCCGTTGACGGCGGCGGCCGGCAACACCCCCACCAGCATCGCGACAGCGGACAGCAACATCCCCAGTCCCAGGCGGCCCCGCCGTCCTTCTCTCCCGGCGCGCTCGGGGTCAGCCGATTTACTCGTTCGCAGAAACAACTGGTCTCCTCGTCCGCAGGGGCATGCGGCCCGAATTGTTCCCCTGTGGTCGGACGCGCTGTCGCCCCGCAGGCAGATTCCACCGGATGGCCCGCAGTAGTGGTTTGTGTCAGGTCGTCGGCGACGCCATCGCGCGTGCGAAGCCGACGGACGGAAACGCCACCCTGATCGGCTACTCGCTCGGCGGGCAGACCGCCGCGCGGACGCTGCACAAGCACACCGTCGCAAAGGTCAACCGCGTCGTGTTCCTGTCGTCGGCCTTCGGTTTCCCGACCGAGGAGACCAAGGAGACACCGCCGCCGACCGGCTTCGCCACGTTTCCGCTGCCCGTCACCAACGCCGCTGGACAAGTGTCGATAAACGAAGGCACCCTCAGGTGATCAACGCACCACCCACGGATGATCATGTGATCGTGGAGGCACAGGTGCGTGACTACGGGCCCCTCGGCCAGCACCCCAGTCCTACTACCACCCAGGCTCGCCCAGCTCCTCGAAGACCAAATCGCTGACCCGAAAGCAGGGTTGTTCCGCCGTCCCGTCCGCCCCGCCCGCAACACCGCCATGATCGAAGCCGTCACCGACATGCCGCCCATCGTGGTCGCGACCGCTTCGGCCTCTACCCGGACACCGCGACCCGCTGGGCCGCTTACGCCAACGACAACTGGGCCCATCGCCTCGCAGCCTGCCAGGCACGCGATTGAGCCCGGTGAGCCACTCTTCCCCGAGGCAGGCGCCAACCTGGTCGAATTGCGGCCTTGCTAACGCTCTGCACAGTACGTCCCGGCATCCGCCCCAGCCTGCCGCGAGCCGAAAGCCCGGAACCGAAGGGGCCTCCGCCGCCCGGGCCGCGGCGAGCGCCGCCGGGCAGGTCGCGGAGCTGTTCCAGAGCGCCGCCTGGAGTGCGATGGCCGAAGACGCGCACGGCTCCCTGGCACTGGCCGAGGGAGACCCAGCCGGGGCCAGGAACCGTTTCCTGGCGGCTGCCGGGCTCTACGAACGAGCCCGGCAGCCGTTCTGGGCCGCGCGGTCGAGGCTGCGGGGCCGCCCGGGCGGGTGCGGGATCGACCGATGCCGACCGCGACCTCCTCGCTCAGGCCCGCACCACCTTCGATCGGCTGGGCGCGGTGCGGGCTATGAAGGCTGGTGCGCGCGCATCGCCGTAGCCGCGTCGAGTACGGCGTCGACGCCCATCGTGTCCGCGTAGTCGCGGCCGTAGCGCGCCGGCCGCAGGACACCCTCCGAGTCGATCAGAAAGTCGGCCGGGTGCCCCTGGACGCCTCCCTCGTGACCGATCGGACGGCAGAAGATCCCGGCCCGCATGGCCCGCCCGTAGTCCCGGGCCACCGCGCCGGTGAACATGCCACCGAGCGACGACTCCACCCCGTAAGCACGGAAGAGGCACTTCTCCGGATCCGCGATCACGGTGAAAGGAACCTGGTAGCCGTCCAGGCTCTTGCGCAGCCTGTGCGCGGGAGAGTGGAGCACCGCGACCGGTACCACCCCAGCCGCCTCCAGCTCACCGGCCCGCCGCACCAGCTCACGCACATGCAGGTTGCAGATCGGGCAGGCGGCAAAACGGTAGAACTTCAGGATGACGGTCCGCCCGACCAGGTCCCGCGGCGATACGCTCCCGCTGGACACGTCAGAGCCTTCGATGTCTGGGGCCTTGCGCCCCGGTTCGAGCCTCATCACGGCCTCCTTCAGACGCGGGCTGCACTTCGTGCCCGCACTCTGACCCGGCCGCATTCCCCGGGCGTTCCCTGACGGCCCGTGCTGTCTTGTCAGACTGGTCAAGGATTCCGAGCGAGCCCTTCATACGAGACGTCCCCTGCCTGCCGTGTGGCCGGCGCGAAGATGGCTTCGACGCCGGCATCCAGACGCGCCTCGTCGACGCCATCCGGCAAGCCGCGAAGACGTTCACCCCGGCCCTGTGCTCGCATGGCGATGGCGCAGTGACATCCAGTGCTGTGACCGGACGCGCACCGGCTCGGCGAGCAGCGCGGGCAATCCCCGAGGCGGGCATGGATCACCGAGTAGTGGGCCGGCACTCCGCCGAGCGCGCAGTCCTCGACCGGCAGGGCCTCCATCCGCGCCTCGTCGAACCGCAGCACCGGATGGGCCCGCCTGGCGTTGTTCGGCCGTTCGCGTGGAGATCGCGGGCGCACAGGGGCGGGAGGGCAGGTTTTGGCAGGAAATGTCGGCCGTTCTCATTTGCGGGCCCGGGCCACCGGAGCCAGGCTGGGCGCGTGCGGGAGCCCCGGGTCGTGGATCGGCTGGTCGGTGAGTTGGCCGGACTGGGTGTCAGCCATGTCTTCGGTGTGGGCGGCGCCAACATCGAGGACCTGTACGACGCCCTCCACACCGCTCGCGGCGGCGTCCGTGGCGTCGTGGCCAAGCACGAGTTCTCCGCGGCCGCGATGGCCGACGCGTACGCCAGGGTCACCGGGCGCCTCGGGGTGGTCGCGGCGACCTCGGGCGGCGGCGCGATGAACCTGGTGCCCGGGCTTGCCGAGTCCTACGCCTCCCGGGTGCCGGTACTGGCTCTGGTGGGGCAGCCGGAGACCGGTCTCGAAGGCAGGGGAGCCTTCCAGGACGGCAGCGGCCAGGCCGGTTCCCTCGACGCGGGCAGGGTGTTCGCCGCCGTGTCCCGGTTCTGCGCCCGGGTCGGGAATCCGGACGCTCTTGCCGAGCTGCTGCCCCGGGCCGTCACCGCCGCGCGTACGGACCCCGCCGGGCCCGCCGTGCTGCTCCTGCCCAAGGATGTGCAGCGGGCCCCGGCGGGCCGCACCGCGTGGCCGAGGCCCGCGGATCCTCCCGCGGCCCAGGTGGACCCTGCTGCGCTCGACCGGGCGCTGGCCGGGCTGCGGGCGGCCACCGATGTGCTGGTCATCGCGGGCGCGGGGGTGGCCGCGACCGCCGTTCGCGCCGAACTCGCCGCGCTGGCACGCCGGCTCGGTGCGTGGGTGGCTGTCACCCCGGACGCCAAGGACGCGTTCGACAACCACGATCCCCGGTACGCAGGGGTGACGGGGGTGATGGGGCATACGGGCGTCGAGAGCCGTATGCGGCGCACGGATGTTTGCCTGCTCGTGGGCACCCGCCTGCCCCACCTGGCGCGGGCGGGACTGGAGGAGGCACTGGCGGACACCTCGGTCATCTCCCTCGGCCCGGAACCTCCGTTCGTCCCCGCCCTCCCCGTGCTCGGCAATCTCCGGTCCACGCTGCGCGCCCTACTCGACGGGCTGGAGCCGTCCGACCGCCCGTGCCCAGGCCCCCCGGGTCCCCAAGGCCAGGGCCTCGACCGCCCGCGCCCCCGCCCCCCTGGGGCGGCCCATGCCGGTGTGGCGCATCCCGGGGTGCTGTCCTACGCCGAGGCGATGGCCGCCATCGAGGCGGCACTGCCGCCCGACGCGCTGGTCTTCGTCGATGCGGGCAACGCCGGCGCGGCCGCCATCCACCACCTCCCGGTCCCGCGCGAGGGCGGTTTCGTGCTGGCGGCCGGGATGGGTGGAATGGGCTATGCCTTCGGCGCCGGGATCGGCGCGGCGCTCGCCACGGGGCGGCGCACCTACGTGCTTGCGGGTGACGGTGCTTTCTACATGCACGGCCTGGAGGTGCACACCGCGGTGCAGCACGACGCCCCCGTCACGTTCGTGATCTTCAACAACAACGCCCACGGCATGTGCGCGATCAGGGAACGGCTGTATTACCCCGACGAATACAGCTTCAACCTGTTCCGGCCGACCGACATCGGCGCGGGCGCGGCCGCTGCGTTCCCCACCCTCCCGGTCACCCGGGCAGCCGACGCGGACAGCCTGCGCCGGGCCCTGCTCCGCGGCAACCACGGCCGCGGCCCGGCACTGGCGGCAGTGGACTGCGACCCGTTCGAGGTACCGCCCTTCCTCCCCTTCCTCGCCGCCATCCGTTCCGGCACCCCGGAACACCCCGAACCATCCGAACCACCTGAACCGCCATCCGGGGGCATCGCATGACCACCGTCAGTCTCGTCGACGTCTCGCACTACCTGCCCGGGGAGCCGGTGCCCGCCCGGTACTTCACGGCACACGCGGCCAGTCACCACCCGCTGAGCGGCAATGCGATCTTCGACGCACCCGCCCACCGGCACCACGCGGCCCGGGACGAGAGCAACGTGGACATGATCGAACGGGCGGTGCGGCCGCTGGTGGAACGCCAGGGCGAGGCCACGATCCGGGACGTGGACGTACTGATCGTCCACTCCCAGCTGCCGGACCTCCCGTTCATCGGTGCCGGCACCGAGGTGGCCCGCCGCCTCGGCCTGAACCCGGAGTGGCTGATCGACCTGGCCGGCGGCGGCTGCGTGTCGTTTGTCTGCATGCTGAAGACGGCCCGTGAGTTGATCCTCGGTACCTCGGCGCGGTCCGCACTGATCTGCAACTCCCAGACCACGGCCGGCTGGGTCTACACCGACCCCGGGGTGCTCGGGGACCCCCAGGCCGCGATCCCGGGCGACGGCTGCGGGGTGGCCTATCTGACGGAGGGGGACTCCGCCCCCATCCTGGGCTCGCTGGCCCGCGCCGTCCCCGCGTACGCGGGCGAGATGCGGCTGCGCTGTGCGGAGGACCGCAAGTACTGGGAGCCCGGGACGGAGCAGTTCCGGATCGCGTTCAGCGAGGCGGGCATCGCCCGGGTCCTGGAACGCGGCAACCGGCTGGTGCCCGAGGCCGTCGAGGAGCTATGCGGCGGGCTCGGTCTGGCGACCACGGAGATCGACGCGCTGATCACCAACCAACCGAACCGGCTGTTCCTGCGCACCTGGCGGGAGGCTTTGCGGGTATTGCCGGAACGCCACCACGACACCTTCGACCGGTGCGGGAACCTGTTCGGCGCCGCGCTGCCAGTCAATCTCGACCTGGCGGTCGAGGCGGGCCGGATCCGGCCAGGCGACCTTGTGGTGTTCGCCGGGTTCGCGCACGCCGGGGACTTCACCGGCGCCGCGGCGGTCCGCTGGGGCGGCCGCGGCGCCGGCGAAGGGAAGGCATAGGCCCCAGGCAGCCGACGGCATCCGAGCAGATCCCGCCACGCCCAGCGACGGCCCGCACCTCGGCCGTTGCCGAGTCAGTTCTTCACGTGCACCATGACGCGCACTACGACAGTTGCCGCGGGCGCCTTCGCGCCGGGCCACCTCGGTGGGCTGACTCAGCACCTACCGTTCGAGCTCGTCGATGACGTCCTTGACGAGACCAGAACCGTTCAGGCTCGCGTGCGTACGCTTCCGTCGCGCGTCTGCATCCACTTCGTCCTGGCCCTGGACTGTTCCCCACCCTGGGATACCGGCGCGTGTGGGACAAGCCCGTGGCCGGCCTGTCGGACCTGGGCCTCTGCACTCCCTCGGACGCCGCCCTGCGACAGCTGCGCCGACGTCTCGGGCCGGAACCGATGAGAGTTCTGTTCGACGTTCTGGCGGTGCCGCTGGCGCGGCCCGCAACGCCCGGCGTCAGCTACCGGCGCTGGCGGACACTGGCGTTCGACGGCTGCAGTTCGCTCAAGGCCCCTTGCTTCGGCGACGTCCGGCTGCTCGCCCCCCTCCGGCACCGAACCCGATCGGCCGGAGCCAGCGCCCCGGCCGGTGAAAACTGGGCAGGAGCCGGTCGCGCGCCCGGGATGTCGGATCAGGTGTGCAGGAGGCTGTTGGTGCCGTCGTGGCCGTCGGCGTGGTCCTCGTCGAACCAGTAGTCGCCCGCGGCCAGGTAGCGGAAGGAATGCACACGCTTCGCCGGCAGGCCGACCGTGACGGCCCGCATGCCGTCACCGCGGGGCTCAAGGATGTGGGCGCCCGGCTTCCACTTGTTGAAGTCACCGACGACGCTGACCGGGCCGGGCGGAATGTCGGCGGGCAGGACGAAGGTGACCTGAGCGCGGTCCTTGAGCAGCTTGCGTTCGAGCATGGCGGAGAGCTCCTGCAGACGAGGTGGCTGTTTCCGCTCATCCTGCGGCAGGCACCAAGCCCGGGCACCTGCACGCGGCCGCTGGGGGCACCGGCTTCACCCGCCCGGTGCCACCAGTGCGAGCACGGCACGTTCCTGGCGTCGGCAGCCGGTGTGGCCTCGGCCTCCACGGGGGCCCGGCCGCGACGGTCCTCGATGCCAAGGGGCGCCGACGGTGAGCCCGGTGGCCAGGAGCCGGGCCCAGGTGCGATCAGTGGCCGAGGGCGTTCTTGAGCTGCTGCTTCGTCATCGTCGAGCGGCCCTCGATGTTGCGCTTCTTCGCCTCCTGATACAGCTCGTCCTTGGTACGTTCCGATGAACCGCCGCCGCCAGACCTCTCACCGCCCCGCTGCGAGGCGGACTTGCCCTGCGTCGAACTGCGACTGGCCGTCTTGCTCTCCCCCGAACGGGCACGTTCCTTGTTCACCGTGCGGGCAGCCATCTCCTTCGCACGGCCCTCCGACATACCGCGCTGCTCACCGGATTCCTTGATGTGCTCGTACTGACGCTCACGCTTGGAGCTGGAACCTCTGGGCATGACACATCCCCTTTCTCGACAGTGTTTTGGGGTCACCGTCATGCTGGGCGCCACCCGGGCACCGCGCATCTCCGCCGGGCCAGACGAGGGGGCCGCTCGGGTCTGCCCACTCGGCTTGGCTGCCGCCGCGCGGGGACAGAGCGCGGCGACGGGTGTTCAACCGGCGAGGGGGACGAGCCTTCGGTGCTTCAGCTGGTGTTTCCGTCTGGCGGTGAGGTGGACGTGCACGTCCGGGAGGTACTCCTTCAAGGCGTCGTAGCCGGCGGTGTAGGCCTCTTCCTGCGCATCGGCGGACGCCGGCATCCAGAAGACCAGCAGTTGCTCGCGCCTGCGCGCGCCTTCCGGGGTCGCGAAAGCCGGCTTGTGGACAACCAGACGCGCTCGCCAGCGGGCAGGTCCCGCAACCAGCTCCTCATGAGTCAGATTGCCCTCGGCCTCCATCACCAGCACACCCGGGATGTCGGCGAAACCAAGGATCACGGTACGGCTGCTCACCGAGACCTCACCTCGCTCGTGGCCTCACCCAGACGAGGGTCGGCTCCGGGCAGCAGCCCGAGCATGTCCAGCAGCAGCGCCAGGTCCCGTGCGTCGACGGCGCGTCCTGAGCCGGGACACCGCGCACCGAAGTCCCCATTCGGGCTCGCGGAACCTGAACAGCCTTGCCCCCCTACACTGCGGCTCGACGGGCTGGTCGCTGTCGGGCTCCTGGACGAGCTCGGCAGCGGGCCCACCGCTTGCACGCCACGGGTTGCGCCCCGGTGCGGTGCGCGGTCGTTGGACGTGGCGTGGGGAGGATCAGGCGGTGGCGAGGAGATCTCACTCGACTTGATCAGCGCGACGACGGAGGTGCCGGCCGCCAGGCGTCTGCAGAGCCTGTGTCCGGACCTAACTCCTCACGCCCGGCCTGCGCCATCATGGGCACCATGGGAGATCATGACGACGGCGGCCCCGGCATGTGGGTGGACAGTGATGACCAGCAGGTTGTCGTGCACGTCGGCGGCGAGTTGGACATCGACAGGGCCCCGATGCTGCACACTGCTCTGCACACCGCAATCACCCAGCCCGACGCCGCGCACAACATCGTCGTCGAACTCTCCGAGCTCTCCTTCTGTGACTCCTCCGGCCTCAACGCCCTCATCCAGGCTCGGCACACCGCGGCCAAACGCGGGAAGCAGATCAGCCTGCGCAACCCGCAGCCGCAGTTCCTTCGCCTGCTGGAAGTGACCGGCTCCGACACTCTCTTTCCGATTACGTACACCTGACCGCGCACCATCAGGGAGCACCAGGCGGTCACCGCTGCGGCCTGACGGCACAGGCACGGCCGCGACTGCTGATCTAGTGGCGGGGCGGTAGCACGGTATGCACCGGGTGCAACGCCGCCCAAGCCCTGCTGCCGGTGCGCGGGCACGGCCGGCTCGGCTGGGCCGCCTCGCCCGGCGCGGGCCCGGACGTGGTCGTGGAGCGGAAACGGGCGGCACTCCTGAGGGACCCATCGGCAGACAGCGGAGGGGCTCTCCCCTGCTCGGGTTTTGCGTCCGACTCGATCTGGGCAGATTGCCCATAATCATGGATAAAGCGGAAAGATCAGCAAGCACTCCGAGGACGTCCGCGCCTCCTACATCGTCGTCGACACCGGGGTGTGGATCTTCGGCAAGCACGTCCTGCTGCCCGCCGGAACGATCAAGCTGATCGACACTGCCGCGGAGACGGTTTACGTCGACCGGACGAAGGACCGGATCAAGGACGCCCCCGAGTTCGATGAGATGAAGCACACCGCCGAGCCCCCGGACCGTTGCCCCACCAGGCAGCACAGGATGACGGCCTGCTTCCAGGCGCGCCGGCAAGGCGTCACACGGCTCGGCTGCGCGGTGGGCCTGTCTGCGGATCAACGGCCCGTCCGGGCCCGGGTCACACCTGGCGGGCGGATCAGGCGTGGAGGCGGCCGTTGGGGCCGTCCGTGTCGCCGGCGCTCTCGTCGTTGAACCAGTAGTCCCCGGCGGCCTGATACCGGGAGGACTGGACGCCTTCACTGGGCAGCGCAATCGTGACCGCTCCTGCTTGCCGTCCTTACGGGCCATGAGGGTGTGGACGCCGGGCCGCCAGTCGTTGAAGTCGCCGACCACGTGCACGCCGGCCAGGGCGCATGAGGGAAAAGCCCCGAGGAACTTGAGCGGCGCCGCCAAGAGGAGACAAGCCGCCGGCGAGGACCAGATGCGCGACGAAGGGCCCTGAGAACGGCCCGACCCGTCACACCCCACGCACGCAGGACCCCGCCGGGCCCGCAGTCATCACTCAGCGGGGGTGTGTTCTGACAGGCCTCGGGTGGGGCGAGGACTGGCACTGCGGTGAGGGATTCGGAACTGGCCACCCATTTCCGAGCTTGGGTGGTCAGCGAGTGACGACCGACATGGCCCCAGCCAGGATGGTGACTGCGGAGCCAGCCAGCAGGGCGTTCCGCAGGCGAGGACACGCCTGGCCGGTGAGCAGCGCTTGCCCCCGCTCCAGCCTGCTCGAATGCTCGGTCTTGCCACGCGCATCGCCGGTGCCGGTGCCGGTGCCCTGCGTGCATCTGGCCGGGTCAGCGTGCGCGTCCATCCTGTAGGCATCGGCGACCTCGGCGCATCCCAGTTCCTCCACGCAGCGCCAACGGGCGTCCAAGCTGCCGGGATGCGTCGGCTCTACCGTCCGTTATGCAATCGCGATCGAACCGTCATCAGTGTTTGCGTAGCAGCGCATCACGCGGCAGGTGCCAGTCAGGGGGAGATGAAGTGATGGCAGAGGCCGCCAGTCCGAAGCAGCTCCAGGCCAGCGCGACGGGGTGGGCTAAACCGTGCGGGTAACCGACACCAGGACCGTGACCGGGCCGGCTTCCTCGTGCTGAACGAGGCACGCGGTGACTGCGGTCCGTACCTCTTCGCGTACCAGCCGGGCTGTGGCGACCACACTTCGGTCAGCCCGCAGGACGCAGCGCACTTCCACGTGCCAGCTGCCTTCCTGCGTGAGCCGGGCGCGTATGCCGGCCGGCTCAGGCTGGGAGGTGATGGCTGCGGCTGTTACGGCGTGTTGCACGCGGGCGGCTGCGAGGGCCAGCCGGTCGGCGAGCGAGGGCTCGAGCCCGGCCACACCGGGGACGTCGAGGGCTGCCTGGGCTGCGGCCTGGTGGACGTCCTTGCGGGTGTCGGTCATCGCCGGCTCGGCTCAGGGCGCTGAACCGCGGGTGGTTCCAGTACGGCATTGATCTTGAGGTCGACGGCCGTGACGGCGAGGCCGAGAATGTGGTCAGCCGCGCGGAGAACGGCTTGGCGTACCTTCTCGGCCCGTTCCGGCAACGGTAGGTCGAGCGTGGCTGCAATCGTGATGGTGACGACATGAGAGGCACGATCGTCCTGGTCGGGGGTCACGCGGCAGCTGGCCGCGCGAAGTCCAGGGACCGTGTCGACGGCACGGCGCAGCTCTTTCGCGGCGGCACTCTCGGCGATGCGCAGGTCGTGATCGGGGTCGTCCAGCAGCAGCATGGCGCCCAGCCGCACCTCGGCCCGTACGGCGTTGATGACCCGGTTGGCGAGGCTGTGGCTGTCAGGCTGTTGCTCGCCGCGTAGAGCGCGGGTGGCCCGATCCAGGGCCGTCAGCCCTTCGACAGCCTCCTGGCAGTAGGGGCAGTGGTCGGTGTGCGCGTCGGCCGTGGCCGGGTCGCGGGCCTGTTCCCAGGCACGCCCAAGGGGGCGCCCGCAGGGCAGCAGCTCCGAGCCGGCAAGAATCTCGGCGTCGGCGCTGGGGAGTCCTTGGGGCTTGGTGGCGTCCACGGTGTGGGGCTCGTTGCCGGCGGTGAGGTGCGGGTCGTCTAGCGCCATGGGCGCATCGCCTCCATCAGAGCGCGTCGTGCGCGAAACAGTCTGCCGCGCACGGTTTGCTCGCTGGCGCCCACCACGTGGGCGATCTCGTCGTAGTGCAGGCCGTGTAGCTCGCGCAGGACCCAGCACACGCGCAGTTCGGGCCGGAGTTCCAAGAGGGCTCGCGCGAGGGCGGCTGTCGCTGCGTCCGACTCGGCGGCTCGGGGTGGTGAGCTGTCCACGTCCGCGGCGGCGGGTTCGGGGACGGTGTCCAAGGGCAGAGGGTGGGGTCTGTGGCGCATCGTGTTGAGACAGCGGTTCGTGACAATGCGGTACATCCAGCTACTGAATGAAGCGTTGTGGCGGAATTCCGGCAGCTGGCGCCAGGCGCTGAGGAAGGCGTCCTGAACGGCGTCCTCGGCATCCGACCGGTTGCCAAGGAGGTGCTGCGCGAGGGCCAGTAGGCGGCTCGTGTGTCGGCGGACCAGGGCGGCGAACGCGTCCTCGTCCCCTTCGGAAGCTCGCACGGCGAGCACCCTGTCATCGAGGTCCCTGGGCGGGTCGCGGCCCGCTGCGGCATCGGTGAGCCGCTGCGGTTCGGGCCGGAGTGGGAGGTCCGCGCCGTGTGGGGGTGGGGGTCTGGTCCGGTTACGCATCCACCGCTCGCTTTCCGCCGAAGACGATTGTCACGGCCTGCGTGCGCATTCTTCGATGGTATGAGGTCGGCGTCCTACGAGCGGAGTGAGGATCCGCGTTGAGGTGTGTCTAAACCTTCAGGGCACCGCATCGGCGCCCGAACGGACAGCCTGGGGAGGTCCTCATGTCGGACATCACCAACCCCACCGCGGGTGGGGATGAGCCACACCCCGAGGGCAAGCGCCGCACTCGCGCCCAAGCGCGCCCTGCGGGCAAGACGCTCGAGGGCGACACCGGCGCAGGGACGGCGCCCGAGACCCGGGGCCGGACCACTATTTCCGACAGTGTGGTGGAGAAGATCGCAGGCATGGCCACCCGTGAGGTTCCGGGCATCCACAGCCTCGGCACCGGCATGGCCCGCACGCTCGGGGCTGTGTCGGACAAGGTCGGCGGTCGCCCCAGCGTCTCGCGCGGCGTGAAGGTCGAGGTGGGCGAACGTCAGGCGGCCATCGATCTCGACGTGGTCGTGGAGTACGGCGTCGCCATCGTGGACGTCGCCGCTGATATCCGCACCAGCGTCATTTCAGCGGTGGAACGCATGACCGGCCTGGAGGTCGTCGAGGTGAACATCACCGTCGACGACGTCCACCTTCCCGACGAGGAGGACGAGGAGGGAGAGGGGCGCGTGCAATGACCCCCCACCCTGCCCCGGCACTCTGC
This sequence comes from Streptomyces sp. NPDC059874, assembly GCF_042731135.1. Lineage (NCBI taxonomy): Bacteria > Bacillati > Actinomycetota > Actinomycetes > Kitasatosporales > Streptomycetaceae > Streptomyces > Streptomyces sp. NPDC059874. Next base: position 22,209 of record NZ_JBHWJY010000035.1, on the reverse strand, counting down.
CCACCGGGCAGGACGAGAACGACGTGAAGAACAGGTGAGTGAGATGAGCGCAGCAACTACAGGCCTGGCTGCCGGCATGGCCCTGGGCTTCGCCGCATTCTTCGGTGGCTTCTGGGCGTTCCTCCTCGTGGCGGTCCTTGGCCTGGTAGGCCTGGTGGTCGGCGGCATGATCCACGGTGATCTGGAGATGAGCGACTTCAAGCGTCCCCGGAACCAGCAGTGAGCACGCAGCCCGCCGTTGCTCCGCCTGCGGGAGCAGCATCCTCGACCCCACCAGTCCTACCGGCCGCCGAACGCGGCGCCACGGTGATTCCGGAGAGGGTGGTGTCACGCATTGCGGTCCGCGCCGCGCAGGAGGCTCTGACCAAGCATGCTCGCAGCCCATCCGGTCACGTGAAACTGGCCGCTCCGCGCGCCACGGTCAGCGTCCACAGCGGCTCGGCGCGGCTCGGATTGACTCTGGACCTGCCCTACCCGATAGATCTCGCCGGCGCCTCTCGCCAGGTGCAGAACTACGTCAGCGAGCGAGTGACCCATTTGACTGGGATTCGCATCACCGAGGTCACCCTCTCCATTGAGCACCTGGTCCCCTACGGCGGTCTGGAACACCAACGAGTGCAGTGAGCCGGACGGTACTCCCACCCGGAAGGAGAGCCGGCATGAAACGGGACCACGACCCCTCCGCCGAGAAGGGGCAACCCACCGCAGCCGACGATGTCACCTCCCGCACGGTGATTCCGCTCACCAAGCAGCCCGGCCCACAGCACCGTGCCATGCGCCCCTGGGACCGCCCTTGGTCCGCACGCCGGATACCCGCCGCGGTGACGGCCCTGATCATCGCGGCCGCGGCCGGGCTCTACCTCGTCGACATCACGCGGGTACGGGCCGGCCGGCGCGCCACCTGGCGCACGCGCCTCGCGGACGAACTGGCCACCCGGCCCCTGAATGACATGTGGATTCAGATCGGCGCAGCCGCCATCGCCCTCCTCGGCCTATGGCTGATCGTCCTGGCCATCACCCCGGGCCTGCGTCACCAGATGCCCCTCCAATCCCCCGACGCCCACGTGCGGGCCCTGTTGGACCGCGACGCTGCGGCTCTCCTCCTGCGGGATGCCGCCATGCGCGTCCCCGGCGTCAGCGCCGCCAGAATCCGCATCGGCCGGCACCGCATCGACGCGCGCGCGACCGTACGGTTCCGCCCCCCGGCCGACGTCAAAACAGATCTCCTGGCCGCTCTGCAGGCCGAACTCTCCCAGCTCGCCCTCGCACACCCACCTTGGATAGCCGCCCGGGTCCGCGCACGCCGCAAGTGACTCGTCCAGGGAAGCTCAGCAAGCAAGAGACAGGAAACGGATCTCATGAAGAGGAAATCCGCAACCAACCGCGTCCTGCTGGCCCTGACAGGCATCGTCCTCCTCGGCACAGGCCTCCTGATTCTGACGGGTGGCTTCGACCTGTACCGACGCTGGCGCATGACACCACCCGACGGCTGGCCGTTGACCAGTCCCCGCGACGTCCTGCTCAGCGCCGCTGATCGCACCCGCTGGACGGACGAAGGATGGTGGTGGCCGGTAGTGATCGCCGGTTTGGCCATCGTCGTACTGCTCGCACTGTGGTGGCTGTTGGCGCAACTGCGCCGTACCCACCCCGGGCACATACCTGTCGGCGGACCACCCGCCGTGGACGGTGTGGAACTACGCGAACGCGCCCTCAGCGACGCTCTTGCCGCCGATGCCCGACAACAGCCTGGCGTTCACAAAGCCCGGGCGAGAATGGACGGTCGACCCAGCCGTCCAGAAGCCCACCTCGACCTCACCCTCACCCCCGGCAGCGGGCCCGGACCCGTCCTGCAGTCGCTGTGCGACGGCCCACTGGAACGCGCCCGGCAGTCCACCGGCAGGACCCGACTCCCCGCGACAGCACAGCTGCGGATCGACCCCCACAAAGCCCACCGCGCCGAATAGCCCCTGGTCGGCCTCGCCCCTGAAGACTCAGCCACCCCAATACCCACTCCTCCTGTTCCACCCGGCGACGTGGACTCCTGGGTCCCCTCCCTCGGTCGCGCGACGTCACGGCTCTCCCACGCCAGAGCGATGCGGACGCCTTCGTAGGGGTGCGGCCGAAACCCCTCACAGGCGCCGTCGGCATCACGGCGGCCGAGGAGGAGGGGCAGGTCAAAAGGGTTTGCGGGGAAAGCTGGGGCGCGGCCCTCGGCATATTCAAGGGAGTGGCGGGCAGGCGCCGGAGAGGGTTAGACCGCAGAGGAGTCAGCCATGTCCACCGACGCCATTGTGATGCTCAGGGACGATCACAAGAAGATACGGAAGCTGATCCATGCCTACCGTGCCGGCGGTGAGCGGGTGCTGGGGAGTACCGGAGACGGCGTGGAGGAAACAGTCGCCAGGGGCGAGATCGTGAGAGAGCTCCTGCACGAACTGACCGTCCACACGTTCATCGAGGACGAGGTGATGTACCCGCAGGTGCGCCGGCTCGTACCGGAGACCGGATCCCTGGTGCTGGAGTTCCACGAGGAACACCATGTGGCGAATGTACTCGCGGCCGAACTGGAGGGCATGCAGCAGGACCACGAGTCTTTCGATGCCAAGGCCCGGGTCCTGATGGACGCCGTAGAGCGGCACATGGATCTCGAGGAGAAGGAATGGTTCCCCCAAGTGCGTGAGGCGCTCGGCCGCAAGGCTCTTCAGGCCATCGGCTCCCGCATGGCCGAAGTCCGGGAACATGCTCCCCAGCGCCCACACAAGCCTCTGCTGCGGAAGCTCGCCGACGCCATGGCCTCCTAGATCCGCGGAGCTAGTCCACGACCACGATGGTCGCTCTGTCTCCGGGCACGCCAGAGAGGCCGTCCGCCCGCTTCCTCCCCACGCGGACGTACTTGGCTTGCGTGGCCCAGGCACCCAGGTCCGAAGTATCTGCGCTGTAGTTTTGCCAGGTCTTGCCCCGCTCCTCTTCACGAGGCATCCAGGTATCCGGCCTGGCCAGCCACACGGTGACGCTGGTGATCCAGTGGAGATCCTGGTGGAACGGATTGTCGGGGTCGGCGGATTCGCTCGGGGCGCGGAGAGAGGCGAGCCGGCTCAGGCCCAGGCAGGCAAGCGAGTACGCGACCGCGTCCTCGCCCTCGTCGCCCTTGTCGGGCCGCATCCTGACAACGGCCCCTTCGTAATGCGGCGCGTCGTACAGCCGTGCTTCGACAGCGGGGCGGGGGCCGTGTGCCATGGCTTCCTCCTTGGCAAACCATGCGTCGAAGGTGGCGATCCCGCGGGTGGTGCTCATGCGGGGCGAGGTCGGCACTGCCTGTTTATACTGCGCCGGCGAGGGCAGACAGCATGACGCGCTCCTGCTTATGCATCACGGGCGGACATCGCATGATGATCATCTCGGGGTCAAGGAGCGCCCCACGGGATCCTAATCGGATTCCGCCGCTGGTCCTGCTTGCCGTAATCATTCTTCGATGCTTATTCGCATTGCTTGGCGGCTATGGCTCAGCAAAGCATTCGCGGTTTGAACCCGAAGGCTTCCTCGAGCGTCACATGGGCCGCTCCTATTATCGGTCGTCACTTGGCTGTCTATCGACCGGCAGCCGGCAGGAGACACTCGTGAAGGCCTTGAGACGGCGCATACGCAGGAGGAGAAGGCGTCGGGCCCTCGCTCGCTGGGCGCCTCGATCCGTCATCCACCGGATATTCGTACGAATGGCGATGTGGGGTGCAAGAGCGACGATGTGGGGCATGCGACTGGCGTTCCGGCGCTTGTTGCGCGCTGCGTTGCCCAGTGCGCCCTGGGTTTGAGACAAGGAGCGCGGACGGTGAGGTCCGGGCGGGACATGGGTTAGCGTCGCGAGGGCGGCACGAGGCGCAGCATCGCGTGCAGGACGGCGTCGATGCTGTCGTGGGCCGGTTCGTCGGTGACGTGGGTGAGCAGGCGGGCCAGAGCACGCAGCAGTGGCGGCGAGGCCATGACACGGGGATGGAGGATCGGCCGGAAGCCGTGCCGAGCGAAGACAAGATCACCCGCGAGGTTGCCCAGACGGTAGTAACGCCCCCATCGGCGGTGGATCTCGGCTGGGTACTGGTGCAACGCGTGCTCACGTCGTGGCCCCGGCGGCCGGGCCAAGGCCAGGGCGACGGTCTCCGCAGCCACCTCAGCGGCTTCCATCGCCTGGGCGATACCCTCGCCGCTCCACGGACTGACCATGCCTGCGCTGTCTCCGACCAGCAGGAGGCCCCGACGATACTGCGGTCGCCGATTCAACCCCATCGGCAGGGGGGCGCTGTGCAGGGGCGAGACGGCGTTCTCCTCCTTGATCCCCCACTCATCGGGCAGGCGGGGCAGCCAGTTCTCCAGGACCGCCCGCAAGTCCACCGGCCGACGCCGCCGTCGCTGCGGTAGCGCGCCCAGGCCGACATTGACCCGCCCGTCCCCGAGCGGGAACACCCAGCCGTATCCGGGCAAGTCATGCCCTGTACCGGGGCAGCGCAGATCCGCCCACAGCTCCAGGTACGAGTCGTTGGTGCGGGCCTCGCTGCGGTAGTAGCGGCGCGCTGCCGCCGCGACCGGCCTGCCGGCGTCCCGTACGAGTCCCAGGGCCACCGCAGTCCGCGCTGAGGCGCCGTCGGCCGCGACGACGAGCGGCGCCCGGTAGCGAATGGGCTCCCGGTCCGGCCCGCGGAGAGCCGTGACCCCCGTGATGTACCCGGCCCGATCGGTCAGCGGGGCCGACACCTTCACGTGCGTGTGCAGGCGTGCTCCGGCGGCGCGGGCATGCGCCGCGAGCAGGTGGTCGAAGTCGTGCCGGCTGCGGGTGAGCCCGAAGTCGGGAAGGCTTCCCAGGCGCGGCCAGTCCAGCTCCACCTGGTTGCCCTCACACACCCATCGCATCCCGCGATTGCGCATCCAGCCGGGGGCGCTGATGTCCACACCCATTCGCACCAGTTGGGCCACAGCGCGCGGCGTCAGTCCGTCGCCGCACACCTTCTCCCGGGGGAAGTCGCTCTTCTCCAGCAGCAGGACGTCCAACCCCGCCCGCGCCAGGTGCACGGCGGCAGCGGAACCGGCCGGCCCCGCCCCCACCACGATGACCTGCGCCTCCTCGTCACCTCCGGCCTCCGGCACCGCAGAGCCGCTGTCGGGTGGGGTGGACTCGCCCAATGTGCCATCACGCTCGGTGCTCACGCCCTCACTATGCCGCGTCTGCGGGCGCCCTAACCCGAAAGCAGGGCCAAGCGGCCCACGGCCGAGGCGAAGCGTCGCCCTCCGGGGATACCCCCGGGGGCGTGGGCAGCATCCGCGCGAGCGTCCTGTGGTCGTACGGCTGCCGAGCAAGTGCCTGTTTCTGCCTGCCACGGGTATAGGCATGGTGCATACAAGGAAGGTGCGACATGAGCGCCAGCGAGAAGATCAAGGCCAAGGCGGAGCAAGTGGTCGGAAAGGCAGTAAGGAAGGCGGCGCACGCCCTTGGCAAGGAAACCACTGCGGCCAAGGGCGCTGCTTTGGAGGCCCGCGGCAAGGGCCGGGATATGAAGGAGAAGGGCAAGGACGATTTCAAGCTCTGACCCCATGAAGGTCAGCTCCGCAGCTGTCTGTCATCCGCAACGGCGACTGCAGCGGCACGCGGGATGGTGGGGTGGAGGGGTGTGACACGTGACGTCGGGCGGCTGGCCCGGGGGGCGCGAGAGAATCTCGCGTGGGCGGCAGGTCGTGACAGGCGCGAAACCCAGTGGAAGGTGGCGCTGACGAGCGGAAACTACAGCGACCCCCTCGCGAGCGATAGGGTATTACTCGCGAGGAGGATGCTGTCATGGGTGAAGCTACGACAACCCCCCGCGAGCGATATCGCCGGCAGGTGCGCGCGGAGATCAAGGAAAGAGCGTGGGAGCAGATCGCCGTCGCCGGGGCGTCAGCGGTTTCCCTCAATGCGATCGCCAAGCACATGGGTCTGAGCGGCGCTGCACTCTACCGATATTTCACGAGCCGCGACGAATTGGTCACCGAACTCGTTCGGGACGCGTATCAGAGCCTGGTCAGCACATTCCGGGCGGTTGCTGCTCGGGGGGATGGCAACCTTCCCGGTCTGGCTCACGCCCTGCGCGACTGGGCTCTTGATGACCCGCAGCGCTACTTCCTCGTCTACGGCACGCCCGTTCCCGGATACCACGGTCCGGCCGACGTCGCCGTCATCGCGTCGGAGATCATGGAGATCGTCCTCGATGCGTGCGCCGCTCTGCCCGTGGATGCTCCCTCTATCCCTTTCGAGGCGAACGTGGAGGCCCACGCGAAGGGGGCCGCCGGGCATCTCACGGCGCCTGAAACCCTGCATGTGGCCGTCTTCTTCTGGTCCCGGCTGCACGGCGTCCTTTCCATGGAGCTGGGCGGCCATTTCACGGGCATGGGCTTCGACCCGGCCATGCTCTTTCAGGCCGAGTTGGAACTGCTGTCGAACCGAGGACCGTGAGACTGGCAGGCCTGGCGCCCGCCTTGAGGCGTCGGAGCCCTCACCCGGTCTTGGGGTTTAAAAAGCGGCAGGCGGGCAGACAGATTTGCAGACTGTATGCGCGAGAAGAGGAACGCCATGGGCATCATCGGCTGGATTTTGATGGGACTGCTCGCCGGGATCATCGCGAAATTCCTGATGCCGGGCAAGGACCCCGGCGGCTGCATCGTCACGCCACTGATCGGCATCGTGGGTGGACTTCTGGGCGGATGGCTCGGCAAGGTCATTTTCGGAGTCGATTCCATCGATGGCTTCTTCGAGATCTCCACCTGGATCGCAGCCATTGTGGGCTCTCTGATCATCCTGGCCGTCTGGCGTCTCGTAGCCCGCGCCAGGGACTGACCCTGCCGCTTCACATTCGGGCGTACGCCCGCAGCGGTGGGTCTTTCAGTCTCGGGGCAGCAGGGGACCGAGTGGGCCGAGGTCGAGGTTGAGGTCTTCCAGTGAGTAGCCGTGCTGGGCACACAGCTCGGCAAGGCTGTCGTGCAGGGCCAGGAGGGTCGCTCCGAGTTCCTCCTCCTGTTCGTCGGTGAGGTCGCCGGCGTCCACACGGCGCAGGGCTTGGCGTTCGATGAGCTGGCGCAGGAGCTCGACGAGGGTGAGCACGAGTTTGAGGAGGTCTTCACCGACGGTTTCGGGGTCGGTGTGCAGGCGAGAAGCGGGCCGAGCCGGCCTGTCCTGAGCGTCGGGGGGTGCCTCGATGAGGCGGAAGGCCTGGGACAGGCTGTCACCGATGTCCTGAAGGGCGCCGGGGCCGCGGGGCGGGGGTTGTTCAGAGTCCACTGCGGCCGCCGTCCCGCGCCCGGGCGGGGGCTGTCTCGGAGCTTACGGAGACGATGAGGGCGCGCAGTGAGATGCGGACCAGGTCGATGTCGGCGATGGACAGGACGATGTCACCGGTGAGGACGACGCCGCCGCTGAGGAGCCGGTCGAGGAGATCGACGAGGGCGACCTGGCGGCCCGGCAGGGATTCACCGGGCTCGGTGAGGGTCATGGTGGCGGCTCGGGGGCGTCATCCGGGCCTGCGGGGGAGGCCGGTGGTGGCATGGCGAAGGAGTAGGGGGCCCAGGGGCCGGTGACCTCGATGCGCAGGTCGGGAAAGCTGCGGGCGGCCTCGGCGATGGCGCTTTGGAACTGGTCGGCTTGATCGTCGGGGATGAGGTATGCGTCGTTGAGGATGTTCTCCTGCGGGCCGGTGAGGGCGCCCCGCTGGGGTGCATGGCGTACGCGATGGGTGGTGTGGCGGGCGGCGATGGCTTCGATGGCGTCGGCGGCCTGTCGGGCTTGCCGGTGGACGGCTTCGCGGGCATGGTGCTGGGCCCTACGGGCCTGGAGGTAGGCCTTGCCCGGGGTGGTGGAAGCTTGCTGCGTGCTTGGGGCGTCGGCGTCTGTGGCTGGGTTGGGGCCGGTCGTGGTGGGGCTGAGGTAGATCTTGACGCCGTACTCGGTGTGGGCGTGCAGCTGGTCGAGGCGCTGGGCGAAGCTGTCGTGCTGGTCGGCGAGGGCTTGGCAGGCCCGCTGGTCGTCCTGGTAGACGGTGGCCATGCGCAGAGGCAGCACGGGCGCGTGGGCGGCTACGGCCTGGACGACGTCGTGGTGGGTGCGGGCGACGTACTCGAGCCAGTGCAGGTCTTCGAAGTGGTCTTTGAGGGAGGTCTCGTTGAAGTCGCGTGCGGGGACGTCGCCGGCGACGAAGGCGAGGGGGATGGGCCCGGTGCTGGGGGTGGCGGTGGTGGGGGGCAGGAGCCGGGCGGGTTCCTGACCGATGCCGCGCAGGCCGGCGAGGGCCTCGTGCAGGCGGTCTGTGGGCTGGGTGACGGCGTACACGTAGGTGAGCATGCCGGGGGCGTTCACGGTGCGCTCCGCCGTCGCCGGCCGGCCGGTCGGTCGTCCGCTTCTTCGCCCGGGGCGGCTTCGTCCGGGGGCTCTGCCTGTCCGAGCTGACCGCGGAGAGATTCGAGTTCGGCGCGCAGGCGGCGGTTCTCCTGCTCCAAGGGGCTGCCTGTGTGCCGGGTGGACAGGGAGGGGTCGTGCTCCCACCAGTCGATGCCCATCTCCTTGGCCTTGTCCACGGAGGCCACCAGGATGCGGAGTTTGATGGTCAACAGCTCGATGTCGAGGAGGTTGATGCGGATGTCGCCGGCGATGACGATGCCCTTGTCCAGGACCCGCTCGAGGATGTCGGCAAGGCTGGAAGAGGACGACTGCCCGTACGGCATCGGGGCGCGGGAGGCGAAGGCTCCGGGTCGGCCGGGCAGGTATTCGGTCACGATGCTCCCTCTTCGCGCTCAGGGCAGCTGTTGCCGGAATGCTGAGATCTCGGTCAGCCGGTCGATCAGCTCGTCCTCCTGGCGGTCGAAGGTCTCCTCGTCGATCTCGCCGCGCAGCAGTTGCTGCTCCAGTTCTGCGAGGCGGCGCCAGACCGGGGCGGGGTCGTAGTACTCCTCCTCGGCCTTGTCGACGACGCGCTGGGCGACCCAGGTGACGGCGCGGACCGGCGCAATGGGAAGCGTCAGCAGACGGGTCAGCAGTCCCATGGTCTTCCTCCCCTCCGGGGCGGGTGGCCGGTGTGGTTACGAGACGAAGCTGTAGGGGGGCAGCGGGCCGGAGAACCGCAGGTCGATGCCGCTGCCGATCTCGCGGGACAGGTTGGCCTGTGCGGTGTGCAGGCTGTCCTTGTGCTCGTCGGGCACGAGGAGCGAGAGGTTGAGGAAGTCGGCTCCCGACGATGGGTGATTGACGTGCTCGCGGGCAAAGGGCACGAGCGCCTCGACCAGACCGGCCGCCAGCGTCTCCTGCCGTGCCTGCACCTCGCGGGCGACCATTTCGCCCAGGGCGAGCGGCAGGCCCGGATCGAGGTCTCCGCTCAGAATCCGGTCGTTGAGGTCCCTGGCCTCGGGCACGTCCGCAAGGATCTGCTGCAGAAGCGGGGTCTCGTCGGCCTGCGAGGCCCGCACGTGGTATTCGGCGCAGCCCTCCAGGCGCTCGAGCGCGCCAAGGTAGTCGGCGGCGTTGGACTCGAGGGCTTGGCGGACCGCGAGGTCATCCGGGGCTGTGTAGCCGAACTGCAGGGGCAGGATCGCTCCGTCGGCCATCAGCCGCTCCTGAACCTCCTGGTGGGTGGCCAGGTCCCGGCGCTTGGGCCGGATCTCCTCGGTGACATCGCTGACCACCGCGCATAGCGTTCCGGCGGTGACCGTGCGCAGCGGGGGGGCCGGCTCGGAGCCGACGCCGCTCATGCCGTCGAGGCGCAGGGGGTGGTCCTTCGCGGTGATCGAGTACACGTAGAGCGGCATCGGTTACTCCTTCTCCCGCCGTACGGGGCGCCGGGCGGCAGGGCGACGTCGCCTCGGGACCTCTTCCTCCACCTCTTCCTCTTCTTCTTCCGGCTGCCTCGACTTGGAGGATTTGCCGGTCAGGGATTCGGTGACGGCTTCGACGGCTCCGCTCAGCGCTCCCTTGGTCTTTCCGTGGGCTCCGCCTTCGAGCATGTTGCCCATGACATCGGGAAGCTGGGCGGGGGCCTTGCGGCCCGCTTCGAGGTCGAGGCGGTTGCACGCCTCGGCGAATCGGAGGTAGGTGTCGACGCTGGCCACCACGATCCTGGCGTCGATCTTGATGAGTTCGATGCCCACCAGGGACACGCGGACGAAGACATCGATGACCAGACCGCGGTCGAGAATGAGCTCCAGGACGTCGTAGAGGCTGCTCGTGCCGCCTCCCTGCCCTCGGGCGATGGGGCTGCCGCTCTGCGGCACCATGGTCATGGCGCCTCCTTCCCCGGCTGGCCTGGTCTCAGGACGGCCGGTCGATCATGCCGCGGGTGTAGCGGCGGGTGCGTTCGTAGGAGATGAGCCCTCCCTCCTCGTCCAGCGCGACCCGGTAGCTGGCCATCACGCTGGTCGTGTCCGGGATGCGTTCCAGCTCCACCACCTCCACCTGCGCCTCCCAGCCGTCCTCGGTCGGTTTGAGCGCAGAGACGGAATCTGGCCGCCGTCCCAGGAGTTCGGCGAGCTGTCCGGCCGCAGCCCGCATCGCCGCCCCGGCGTCGGGCGCCCCGGAACGCCGCCGAGGCGCAGCCCGCCTGGCCGGTTGTCCGTCCTGCCGTCCGCCTTCACCGGCGGCCCGCGAAGAGGCCCGCCGGGGGCGCGCAGGTTCCGCTGCGGCCATATATCACTCCCTTGGGGAGACGGCCTCACAGAAACTAGAATGTCACCAAATACGCACATAAGTCTTGTATCGGGGCAGAAGCCTTCAAGACAGCCGCCCGGCAGGACTCCACGTCGGCGGCAGCGCATACGAGCGATCCGCTGACAGCGGACGCCATCGAACAGCCCGCACGCGCCCTGGCAGGGGATGATCATGGAGGACACGACCAAGATCGCGCTCGCAGCCGCTGTGGCTGGGGGCTACGTACTGGGCCGAGCGAAGAAGGGCCGATTGGCGTTCACCGTGGCGACCTATCTCGCCGGCCGCCGCTTCGGACTCGAACCCGGACAGCTGCTCAAGGAAGGCGTCTCCCGACTCAAGGAGATGCCGCAGTTCGCCGACATCGGCGAGCAGCTGCGCGGGGAGGCCCTCGACGCCGGTCGGCAGGCCCTGACCGCCGCGGCCGACCGCAAGCTCGCCGACTTCGCCGGCTCCCTCCGCGAGCGCACCCTCGAACTCACCCGCACCGGCCCGAGCCGCGGCCGGGACAAGGACGAGGAGGCCTACGAGGAAGCCGAGGACTACGCCGAAGAGGACCAGGACGAGGACGAGGAGGGTTACGCCGAACCCGAGGGCCAGGCCGAGGAAGAGGACGAGGGAGAGCCGGAAGAGGAAGCCGAAGAGGACGAGGAGCCCGAAGAAGAGGAGGAAGAAGAGGAACCCGAGGAGGAGGAAGAACTGGAGGAGGAGGAAGAACCGGAGGAAGAGCCTCCCGCACCGCCACGCCGGACCCGCACGACGGTCCGTACGCGGACCGGCAGGAGCGCCGCCTCCACCCGTACGGCAAGGCAGCGTTCGACCACAGCCGAGCGGGCCGCACCCGCCAGGAAGACGACGCCCGCCAAGAGGGCAGCGCCCGCCAGGAAGGCAACGCCCACCAGGAAGGCGACGCCCACGAGGAAGGCGACACCCGCCAAGAGGGCAGCGCCCGCCAAGAAGGCGACGCCCGCCAAGAGGGCAGCGCCGGAGAAGAAGCCGGCCCCCGCACGGACGGCGTCGGCGAAGAAAACCGCGCCCGCCAAGAAGACAGCGGCAAGGAAGACCGCCGGCAGCAAGCCCGCGACCGCCCGGAAGAGCGCCGCCTCCAGGGCCGCGCCGTCCAAGCCTCCCGCGAAGAAGACCAGCACCGCGCCGCGCAAGAGGGCCACAGGCCAGAGCCCGACACGCGGGGCCACAGCCAAGAAGACCGCCGCCAAGAAGACCACCGGCCGCAGCCCGGCGCGCAAGACGGCCGCCAAGAAGACCGCGGCCCGTAAGCCGTCCACGCGGAGGTAGGTCATGGCAACCTCAGATCGCTCCAGTTCTCGAGAGTCCGCCTCCGGGATGGACCAGCTGATGAAGGAACTGTCCGGATACCTTGCCGCCCAGGCCGACAACCTCGCCGACAAGGCCACCGACAAACTCTCCGACCTCACCGACCAGCTCTACGACGTCGCCGACAACGGCGGCAGCCTCTCCGACGTCGCCGGCATCGGCGGACGCCTCCTGCAGGGCGACTCCCCCCTGAAAGCCATGGCCGGCCAGAAACTCGGAAACCTCAAGGACAAGGTGACCGACACCCTCTCCCAGGCATTCGGCGGCAAAGGCCGCGGCCGCCAGAGCAGCGGCGGCAAGGTCGTCAACATCGTCGAAGCCATCGACGTGGGCCTGCCCCTGCGCACGGTCTACGACCACTGGACGCAGTACGAGGACTTCAGCGGATTCGCCAAAGGCGTCCGCGACGTCTCCCGCGATGACGACACCACCAGCGACTGGAAAGTCAAGGTAGGGCCGTCCACCCGCAGCTGGAAGGCCACCATCCAGGAACAGATACCCGACGACCGCATCGTGTGGACCTCCCAGGGCGCCAAGGGCACCACCCGCGGCTGCGTCAGCTTCCACGAGCTCGCCCCGTCACTGACCCGCATCGTCATCGTCGTCGAATACCACCCTTCCGGACTGTTCGAGAAGACCGGCAACCTGTGGCGCGCCCAGGGACGCCGCTTGCGCTTGGACCTCAAGAACTTCCTGCGCCACACCACACTCACTACCGAGGAACCGGAAGGCTGGCGCGGCGAGATCCGCGACGGCGAAGTCGTCCAGACCCACGAAGAAGCCCTCGAGGAAGAACAGGACGAGGGCGAGGAGGAGGAATACGAGGACGAGGACGAGGACGAGGGCGAGGGCGAGGGCGAGGGCGAGGGCGAGGACGACCTTCAGGGTGAGGAAGAGGAGGGCGAAGGGGAGGACGCCGAGTACGCGGATGAAGCCGAGGAAGAGCCGGCCGAAGAAGAAGAGGAAGAGGAAGAGGACGAGGGCGAGTACGAAGAGGAGTACGAGCCGTCTCCCCCTCGCCGACGCCGGCGCGCGCCCTGAGGTGGATGGTCGCGCTCGCCGCCACAGGCAAGACGCGTACGTGAGGGCCGGCAGAGTGTCTCCTGCCGGCCCTCAACCCCGGGGCACCTCACAAATTGCCTTCACCTCGGCCTTTCAGTGCTTGAGCGCATCCTTTGCCTTCTGACCGGCCTGCTTGGCGTCGCCAAGCGCCTGCTCAGCCCGCCCCTTGGCCTCCAGGCTCTCGTTCCCCACAGCCTTGCCCGTGGTCTCCTTCACCTTGCCCTTCGACGTCTTCGCAACGTTCTTGATCTTCTTACCTGCGCCCATTCGTCTCACCTCCATGCCGCTCGGCGCGTGGCAATACGGACCTGCCCAGCCCCTACCCCTTCACGAAAACCATACGCATTACATGGCAAAACGACCCTAAAGGGACGGATAGGTCTCTCGGCTCCGTGGTCGACCGTTGTGTGATTCCGCGCCCATGGCCGACGGTGCGTGCCCCGGGGCGTCGTTTCCGGGGCTCCGTACTGGGGACTCAGGCCAAGGTGTGTGCCCGAGCGATACGGGTCGTGGGCCAGCCTCCACACGCGTTTCCGAAAGTGGGCCGCGGACGGGACCTTCGAGCGGATGCTCCAGGCCGCGCAAGCGCAAGCGGACGCCGCAGGCGACATCGACTGGCTGGTGTCGGTCGACTCCAGCATCGTCCGTGCCCACCAGCACTCGGCCGGCGCCCGAAAGGGGGCCTCCGAAGCCCGGCACTCGGCCGGTCCCGCGGCGGGCTGACCAGCAAGATCCACCTGGCCTGCGACGGAGCGGGCCGGCCTCTGGCGTTCGTCCTGACCGGCGGAAACACAAACGACTGCACCCAGTTCACCGTCGTGATGGGCGCGATACGGGTGCCCCGTCTCGGTCCGGGTCGGCCACGCATGAGGCCCGACCACGCCATCGGCGACACGAGCTACAGCTCGAAGGCGATCCGCACCTGGCTTCGACGCCGCGGCATCGCCCACACCATTCCCGAGCGGTCCGACCAGGTTCGCAACCGGGCCCGGCGAGGCCACCAAGGTGGCCGCCCGCCAGCCGGCCTTGGGCTTCGCGGCGGGGGCATGGCGGCCTTGGTCACCGGCGCCTTGCCGTTCACGCCGTCCGGGCCGGACGGGGCTGCTCCAGGCCCGGCCCGTGGCGGCGCTCGTATAGGGCCGGTTTCGTACTCTGGTCGCGGTGGCCGTCCAGCGGCTCCCACCCGGCCTGGCCTGGACTGGCGTGACAGTTGCCTTCAGAGGTAGCTCTGGAAGCGGCTGGGGCTGTCGAAGCTGCCATATTTCTTGTACACGTTGCCCATCGAAGCGCTACCACCCGTACCGCCGGTGCCCCAGTGGTGCCGAGTCGGCGGTCCCGCCTCGGCACGGCATTTCCTCGGCGCCCAAAATCCGCCTTGCGATCGCGGGCGTGGAATGGCTCATGCCTGCACCCAGGTCCGCAGCAAGTTCTCCCGGACGCGCGGCTTCGGGGTGTTCTCCAGCCCGTGTTCGCGGCCCCACTCCTCGACGGTCCGCGGATCTGCGGTGCCCGCCACGAAGCGGGCAAGCAGGTCCTGCGAGAGGGTCGCTTCGTCGGCGCCGTAGCCTCCTGCCGCCGCCGAGTGGACCGTCACCTCCTCCGTCCCGTACTCCGTCTCCAGCCGCAGCCTCATCGCGGGCGGTCCCTCACCGTGGAAGGCACCCACCGCGGCCGAGACGATGGACACGAGAAACTTCGGCGCGCGGCCCGCCGAGCCCTCGACGGGCACGTCCTGGACGACCGCGGACCTCAGTGCTTCCCACGTCCACATCCGGGAACCGCCGTCGGGGTCGAAGGCTTCCAGCCCGTCGGCGCCGAGCCGGACACAGCCACCGATGGCATCCGGCGGCGAACCCACGTACACCGCGTCCGGAGTGATCCAGAACAGCCCGACCATCGCCACAAGCAACCCCGCTCTCGTACGTCACCGACACGGGCCCCGGCGGGCCGCCCGTCACCCGTACCGCCCGACGGGAACGGAACACCGCAGACACGCCGACAGACGGTTCGGGAACCGGTGCTCTTGCATACGGACGGGCACTGGTGACGGCATGGGCCGCGCACGCTCCACCCGGCGGAGATGGACCGGATCCGGGAAGGGATCGCCGCAGCCGTCCTCGGCGCCCGCGAGGGGCCGGCCGACTCGCTCGAACACGACGCCCACGCATGCGCCTGCTCGACGCCTCGCGCGTCGGCGCCAGGAGGCACGTCGGCTGCTGATCCGGAACATCCGGAACAGCACCGGGCCGCCAGCCCACGCCCAGCTCGTCGAGCGCGGTGAGCTGCCCGGCATTCAGCCGGTCGCGGCCCTGGCGTTGGTGGGGTGGGCCGGCCACACCCCGACGCGGTGGATGTCCCGGTCGGGCATCTTCTGCACAATCGCCCGCCCGGGAATGCGCCCCTCCCGAGCCACGTACTGCGCGAGGACCCTCAAGGCCCTTCCCAGGGGCCCGGGGCCGCCTGCGCGACCGTGCGGCCTTCTGCACACCGAGCTTGCCGAGCCGGCGCCACTGCGCCCGGGCGGCCGGCCCCAGGTCATGGCCGGCCGCGGGACCCCGTCCACCGGCACCTCCCCGGGACCGCAGGTCCGGCCGGGGCCCGAGTGCCGGAGCCGAAGGGGCGCCGTGCCCTTGCCTGGGGCCCGGCGGGCGGGCGCTGTCGAGGGTCCGGCGCCACGTCAAGCCCCGAGAGCCAGTGACGTGACCCGGCTAGCTCCGCCGGGGCTCAATTCAGGTACGAGGTCACGCCGAGCAGCGGTCGGCGGATGGTCCCGGTCCCGGCGGTGCACCCTTCGGCCCCCCGGGACCCACCCGCTCGATCCGCGGGTAGCGAAGGTCATCCCTCCGCTTCTCGCCCTACCGAGGAGGAGCCATGCACAGCCTTCATCACCACCCGGTCGTCCTGACAGCCGCGTACACGGTCCAGCCCCCGTCCCCCCAGCCAGGCGCAGGCACGACGGGAGATCATGCCGGCGGCCTCTCCCGCCATGGTGTCCACCGCGACAGCCGAGACGCGGACCGCCCCGGTGACAGGACGCGAGGGCGACTGTGGCGCCGGATGAAGGACCTGCTGCGCAGGTTCATCCGCCTGCTGGAGGCCATCGACATCGAGTGACGGGAGCGCTCCCGTCCCCGAAGCACGGTGCCGGACCCGTGGAACCCCCCGCCTGGGCCGGCGCATCCCGCAACACGAGCACGAGCCCTGGCTCGGGGGCACTCCCACACGGCCTGCTCCATGGGCGACCAAGACGTCGTCCACGAGCGCCGTACCCGGCACTCCGGACCGGGCGCGGGCAGGCCGGCCAAGCTCTACCGCCGCTCGGCGAAGCAGATCACCGTCAACCTGCCGGACCGCCGCCACGAGCTGGCCGGACGGCTTCTCGCCCAAGCCGTGGAGGAATCCAAAGCGACCGGCGAGCCAGTGCGGGCCGTGCTGCACCGCAAGGCCGGCACCCAGCTGGGCGAGCAGAACAGACGGACGCCTTCGACCTGCTGCAGCGGTACGGCTTCGAGCCGCACCGCGAGGGCGAGGCCATCGTTCTGACCAATTGCCCCTTCCACGCGCTGGCCCGGGAGCACACCCAGACCGTGTGCGGCATGAACCTCCACCTGCTGCGCGGCGTCCTGAGCGGACTGGACGAGGCATGGCTCGAGGCATGCGTGGCACCCAGCCCCGGACGATGCTGCGTCCGACTGCAGCCGGCATCCTGATCAGACCGTCAGCCTGGGAACCTCATGGCGAGGGCACCGGACCACACCCGCAGGACGCTCCACAACGGGGGCTGCTGCGCCATCGCCGACGGGGCCGACCCCCTTTGCCCTGCCCGGTGCCCAGGTGACCGGCTCCGCCCCCTGCCGCCTGCACCGAGGCCCGGACGGGAAGGCGGAGGGAGCGCCGAGCGTGGCTCAGCTGCGGCGGGTGTTCGATGTCGACCACCCAGCTGGTGTGCTGCCCGCTAGTGCTGTGACCGGAAAGGTTCACCGGGTCACAGCACTAGGAGGCGCCATTGGCACGCCTGGACCGCAGCGCGATGGCCCTCCCCTCCCCAGCGCCAAATGGGCGTACTTCTGCCTGGCCATGTGGCCCGACCGGAGCGAGCGCGACCGGCACATCGGCTGGGCGCACACCTTCATGGATACCGTGCGCCCATGGTCGGCCGGCACGGCCCCGCCCAACTTCATCGCCGCCGACGAGCCCGCCCCGCCTGCGGAGTTCCTTCGGCGCCGAGAAGTTCGCCCGGCCCGTGGCGCTGAAGGACAGCTACGACCCCGACAAAGTCTTCGCGCTCAACCAGAACCGCGGGATCTTCAGCTCCGGCAACACGGTGTGTCAGGCTGCGACGGGGGCGACGTTGGCGTTCCGGTGGAAGACGTTCTCGGGGTCGTACTTGGACTTGATCCGGGCCAGCCGCTGGTACTTCTCCGCCCCGTAGGACGCCCGGACGCGGTCCTCCTCGATCTCGGTCATGAAGTTGACGTAGCCACCGGGGCCGACTGCGTGCGGCAGCAGCTCGGTCCACAGCGCCCTGACCCAGGCGGTGTCGGCCACCAGCTCCTCCGGGTCGAAGCTGAGGGCGGTGAGGGCCATCTGGTAGCCGGGTTCGCGCGGGCTTCCGTAGGCTGTGGCGTCCTCGTCGACCTCGGTGAAGGCGCCGTCCAGCCGGAAGGTCGGGCAGAAGGTCAGCGGCGAGGTCTTGCGCCGCAGGTACTCGTTCAGCAGCGCGATCACGTCGTCGCTCAACTCCGGGATGAGGATCCCCTTCTCGTAGTCGAGGATCCCGTACGGCGAGGAGTCGTCGAGCATGCTCTGCAGGTGGGTGTAGGGCAGCGAAGTCCGCATCTCGAAGAGCCTCGGCGGCCCACCGTCCAGCAGGGCGGCCGCGGCGGCATGCTCCTCCACGCTGCCGAAGCCTCCGATGATCAGTGCGTGGCCGAGCTTGCCGCGGTCCTCGACCGGTACGAAGGGCTCTGGCGGGGCGTTCAGCCCGATGCCGACCAGCACACTGTGCCTCGGTGGTAGCGCCGGAACCACATCGCGGATCAGTTCCAACGCCTCGCGGCCCACCGACATGTCCCAGAAGAAGACACCGACGTGCACCTCCGGCCCGACCGCGTGCAGCCCGAAGTCAAAGGCCGTGACCACCCCGAAGTTCCCACCGCCGCCGCGCAGAGCCCAGAACAGGTCCGGGTTCTCCTCCGCCGACGCGTGCACCAGGGTGCCGTTGGCCAGCACCACTTCGGCGCCCAGCAGATTGTCGACGGTCAGTCCGTGCTGGCGGGTGAGCCAGCCCATGCCACCGCCCAGCGTCAGGCCGCCGACGCCCGTGTGGCTGATGGTGCCTGCCGGCACGGCGAGCCCGTGTGCCTGGGTGGCGGCGTCGAGCTGGGCGAGGGTGGCTCCGCCGCCGCAGCGGGCGGTGCGGGCCTCGGGGTCGACCGTGACGGCGTGCATGGCGGTCAGGTCGACGACCAGCCCGTCGGGGCAGACGGCGGCACCCGCCGGGTTGTGCCCCCCACCGCGCACCGAGACCTCGAGGTGCTCGTCACGGGCGAAGGACAGGGCGGCGGCGACATCCGCGGGTTCGGCGCAGCGGACCAGCAGGGCGGGGCGGTGGTCGATGGCTCCGTTGGCCACGGAGCGGGCGGTGTCGTACTCAGGATGCTCCGGCCCGAGGACGTCTCCCCTGATCCGCTCCCTGAGCGAGCCGACGGCATGATCGGTGAGCCGGGTCATAACGGCCTCCGCGGAGCAGACGAGGCTTACTCCTACCACGCTAGCTGCCCTGCCCCAGGGTGACGAGCCGGGCGACCACCGGGACCCAGTTGACGATGGCCGAGGCCGGCAGCATCATCGCCCGCCCCGAGCCCGCGTGCGCCACTGGCTGACCTCGGCCGGCTCCCGCGCGGCGGCCTGAGGTTCAGATCCTTACGCATTGGGAGTGGATGGAGTCGGCAAGTCACAGGTGTACGGCCATACCGGACGAGCCTCGCGTTCAGCACCGTCATCCGGGAACTCCGCGAGTCCAGCTCGCCGCAGTCAGCTCCGACGGGCAGATCGCCGGCCGTTGCCTACGGCGACGGAGCGACTGGCCCTCGAAGATTCATCGCCGCCACACGATCCAGTGGTCCTCAACGCCACCGCGCCGCCCTCGTCATCGCTGCCATTGCCGTGAAGGAAAGCCGGGACGCCTGGCAGGGCAAGGGCTGTTGCGCGCCTCCGGCGGCGCTGGCATAGGCGCCCAGCAGAAGGAGGCGGACGCCCGCGCCTGCCGCCCAGGCTGCGACTGCTGCAACTGACCCACTGCCGATCAGCGGATCAATCGAGTTCTGAACGGAGTGCACCAGGCTCCGGGCGTCCAGCGACGCCTGGCCGGCTTCCTCGGCGGGCTTCGGCGCTGCGGTGTGGATCTAGGCTGGCACATACCCGATGAGGGGGAGAGAGGGGCGTCAGCATGTCGGAAGACGGGCAGGAGGAGCTGGCCGGGACGCAGCGTGAACACTGGGAGCAGACCTACGGCGAGCATCCCGGCATGTACGGCGAGGAGCCGTCCGCGCCGGCGGTCCATGCCGCTGCGGTTTTCCGGGCTGCCGGCGCCCGCGAGGTGCTGGAGCTGGGCGCCGGGCACGGCCGTGACGCGCTGTACTTCGCCCGGGAGGGTTTCTCGGTGCTGGCCTCCGACTTCAGTCTGGTGGGGCTGGAGCAGCTGCGCGAGGCCGCCGCGGCACAAGGGGTCACCGAGCGGGTTACCACGGCGGTCCACGACGTACGCGAACCGCTTCCGCTCGCGGACGCCTCGGTGGACGCCGTCTTCGCGCACATGCTGCTGTGCATGGCTCTGTCCACCAAGGAGATCCACGCCCTGGTCGCAGAAGTCCGCCGCGTGCTGCGACCAGGCGGCGCCTTCGTCTACACCGTCCGCCACACCGGAGACGCGCACTACCGGGCCGGCACCGGCCACGGGGACGACATCTGGGAGCACGGCGGCTTCGCCGTCCACTTCTTCCCTCGCGACCTGGTCGACGCCCTGGCCGAGGAATGGAACCTTGACGAGGTCCATGCCTTCGAGGAGGGCGGCCTCCCGCGCAGGCTGTGGCGCGTCACCCAGACCGTGCCAGCGTGAACAAGATGCCAAGCGCCAGGTGCTGTCGCACCTTCTCAGGGACAAAGCCAGGTGCGGGTTCACCGGCAGCCCCGGCCGCCTGGATGATCGATTCCAAGGGGTCAGTGGTCATATGTGGCCACATGCGGTCCGTGAGCGCAGGACGGGTTGTCCTGTGTGCGTTGTGCCAGAAGGGGAGTCTCCTCCGGTTTTCTGAGTGGCGGCGAAGCCGGCCGGAAGGCGGCATCGGGCGAGCACTTCCCACGCGCCGTCGATCGCCCACGTCCGCAGCCTGCTGTAGGCACCCTTCCACGATCCGAATCGCTGGGGCAGATCCATCCATGGCGTCCCGGTGCGGTACTTGAACGCGATCGCGTCGATCACCTGCCGGTGATCCCGCCACCGCCCACCCCGCCTCGGCGTCCGATCCGGCAGCAACGGCTCGATCCGCGCCCACTGCGCGTCAGTCAACGACACACATCAACCAACGATCAGATGATCCGAGAGAAACGCCCTAGTAGTGCTTCGTTAGGTTCTTGGTCTGGTTCTGTTGCGGGGCAGGCGTCGGCCGCAGGTGGTGCAGGTGCCGGTCCAGCACCTCAGCAGGTCCTGAAGTGTGTCCAGGACCTGGTAGAGGGTCATGCCGGCGTGTGTGCTTTTGGGTCGAGCCGCCTGAGGGTGAGGAAGGCCTGGGCGGCGGTGACGAGGGTGACGTGGTGGTGCCAGCCCCGCCAGGTGCGGCCTTCAAAGTGGTCCAACCCGAGGCCGTGCTTCAGCTCGCGGTAGTCGTGTTCGATGCGCCAGCGCATCTTCGCCCATCTCACCAGGTCGGTGACCGGGGTGGTGGCGGGCAGGTCGGTCATCCAGTAGCCGGTCGGCTCGGTCGCGTCCTCGGGCTGTTCGACCAGCAGGGTCCGCAGCGGCTGAACACCGTCCCACCTGTTGCGCCCTCCGGCTTGTTCCTGGGCGGTCCGGCAGGCTTCCTTCCCCGACGGACGCACCCCGATCACGGCGAAACGCGAGGTCATGACGCCCTTGCTGCCCTGCCGCCAGACGACCTCTTCGAAAGCGGTGTCGGTGGTGACGAACGCGGTCAGGGGCCGGGCCGGCTCGCGATAGCGCGGCAGTGTGGGCGGCCCCAGACCACCGTAGGCGGGCTGATGCGGCTCGGCTGCCGCCGGGCGGGCGACCTCCTTCGGGTCCACCGCCATCACATTGGACCAGCCTCGCTGTTCCAGCGCGAGCCGGAACGACACACTGCGGCCGTAACCGGCGTCCGCCACGATCACCGGCACTTCCAGCCCCTGTTCGGCCAGCCGGTCCAGCAACCCCAGGGCCAGGAAGGTCTTGGAGGCGTGCCCGACCTCGTCAGGCACCCCGGCCCGCTGCCGTCTGCGGTGATCGCCCACCCATTCCTCGGGCAGGAACAGGTCCCATTCCAGCGGGCAGGACGCGATGTCCGTGGCCGCGTGGACGCTGACCGCGACCTGGCAGTTCGCCCGTTTCCCCAACGCTCCGCAGTACTGCCGGGCCACTCCCACCGAAGACGTTCCGCACTTGGGGAACGACACGTCGTCGACCACCCACACCTCAGGGCGGACCGCCTCGCACAACCGCTCGGCGATCCGCCGCCGCACAGGCAGCCAGTCCCACGACGACTGGTTCACGAACTGCTGCAACGCCTGCATGTTCCCGTCCGGCAGCCGATCGGCCATCGGCTGGATCGACTTCCGCCGACCGTCCAGCATCAGACCCCGCAGATAACACCCGCCCCACCGCCGCTGATCCCGCCGCGGCAACGAGGCGAACACGTCGGCAACGAACTCCGACAACTCACCCCGGAGCCGTTCCACCTCCCCCAACCTCATGCGGGAAAGCTGCCCACCACCAAACAAGATCACCCAACGTAACGAAGCACTACTAGTAGTGCTTGGTCAGGTTCGGTCGTCGGTGGAGTGTCGGGCTGATGGGCTGTGTCGTTGATCGGGTGTGCTGGCTAAGGAGTTGGCTGCGG